>JAGPDJ010000169.1 GCA_018057635.1 Ferruginibacter sp.
ATTTGCAGCGGCATTGCCATTTTCAACATTTGAAATAGACCTTGCAATTTTGCGGATATCCCTTGCTTCGCCTAATTTTAATTCACCTTTGATGGTTAAATTTCCATTCAGCGAAAAATCACACTGTTTGATAACATCTTCAATCATTCCTTCCAGTCCCATGTGCCTGCCGTCATCCGGGCTGTATATCCTTGTAATTCCGTAGTTGTGTAACTCTTCAATTTCTGCAGGCAGGATTGTTCCGCCACCGCCACCAAATATTTTTATATGCCCGCATCCATTTTCATCCAGCAGGTCTTTCATGTATTTAAAGAATTCCACATGGCCTCCCTGGTAGCTGGTGATCGCTATTCCCTGTACATCTTCTTCAATGGCACATTCCACAATATCTGCCACGCTCCTGTTATGGCCAAGGTGAATGATCTCGGCTCCTTTGCTTTGCAAAATGCGGCGCATGATATTGATGGCGGCATCATGGCCGTCGAATAAGGCCGCAGCTGTTACAATCCTTACTTTATTTGCAAGCTTGAATGACATGAAAGGAAAATATTAAGATTATGAAAAACCAAATGTATTACCGGGCGTAAAAATACAGTTTTTCTTACTGAGAAAAAATAAGCACAAATTCATGTATAAAAGCCATTGTAGTCCAGATAAATATTTTAAATTTTTAATGCCATTAAATTCACCTCACCCCAACCCCTCTCCAATGGAGAGGGGCTAGAAACTTATTCCGATAAGGGTTTCAGTGAAAATATTAAATGCTACCCGGACACTAATAAATGAATGCTGTGAGTAAGATAATGACATTAATCAGTTGCTTATTAGTTATTATTCTTGTTGTTTATTCCCTTGATCAGTTTTGGTATATCAAATAACAATCCAACGGAGAAATTAAATGTTCGGTAATCCATGATCTGGCGGCTCATCAGGAAGCTGAGACCCAATTGGTATTCTAATCTGAGGCCGGGAAGTTTATTAAAGCCATAAGAGTTTACAAATGCCGGTTCAAAGAACACGCTTGCATAACGGTTAATGCTGTCTAATTTATAATCCTGTTTTTCTACCTGGGAATAATTCGTTTGCACATTTCTGAATTTCACTACACTGAACCTGGTTGATAATGATGCGGCAAATACCTCTTTGCTCCTGAAACTGATGGCCGGTTCCAGGTAATACTTAAAAATATCGGCATTGTGAAAGCGTGAATACAGTAACTGGTTATTGTCTTTCCCGTTATCAGTAAATGTAAAGCGGCCAAAGCCCACACCTCCAAACACCTGGAACATAACCTTTTTATTTTCATTAACCGGTGTAAAATAGCCTGCACCCAGTTCAAAAAGATTGCGTTTATACCTGATCACACTGCTGTCGAAACTAAAATCAGCGGAGTTATCATACGTTGTTTCTTTGCGGTTGAAATAACTGGCCTGTACGCCAATATGCTGCGTGATGGCATAAGCGCCCTGTATGTCTATACCCCTTGCTTTATTGCGGTCGTAGCTGTTTTCTGTTGCACGGGCATCTGCATTGGTAGAATAATTGATCCCCAGTTTTGAATCATTTTTTTCTGCCAGTACCGGAACGTTGTGAGCCGTTGGGCTATAGGCAAACCTGGGTGTATAACAACCAGTTACAAAAACAATGGCCAGGGCAGCAAATACTAATTTCATTTTATCTCATTTTATAGGTTAATGCGGCAAAATCTTCAATACTCAATGCTTCTGCACGCAAATTAAAAATCTCATCTTGTAATATTTCCGGATCAAACAGGCTTTTTACAGCGTTTCTCAATGTCTTACGGCGCTGGTTAAAGGCTGTTTTTACCAATACCCAATACGACCTGTCTGACCTAACTTTCAATATTTCTTTTCTCCTGGTAAGCCTGATCACTCCACTGTTAATCTTTGGTGGCGGATTAAAACTGGCCGGCGGCACATCAAATAAATATTCCACATCATAATATGCCTGTATCAATGCACTCAGCACACCATAGACCTTATTACCCGGCCCTGACGCTGCACGCTCTGCCACTTCTTTTTGAAACATGCCGATTACTACCGGTACATCGTCTTTCCAATCCAGTACTTTAAAAAGTATCTGTGTTGAAATATTATAGGGGAAATTACCGATCACGGTAAAGGGCTCTTCAAATGGTTTATCTATATCGAGAAAGCTCTGGTGAATGATCTTATCTTTTATAGAAGGAAATAATTTTTCCAGGTAAACCACCTTTTCATCATCCAGTTCCACCGCTTTGAAATGGATTCCCGGCAGATTAACCAGGTGTTTGGTAAGTGCGCCGGTTCCCGGGCCAACTTCCAGCAGGTTTTTAAAAGGATGCTCCTGAAGTGCCTCAACAATTTTATTTATGATGGTCTCATCCTTCAGGAAATGCTGGCCCAGCGATTTTTTTACCGTATACATAGAACCGCAAAGCTAACTAAAAAGCCCCTTTTTATGCAAAGGGGCTTTTAGTAAAAATTATACGGCTTAAAAGCTTGTTAATCGGCAAATAATTTTGAAGTGAACGTTTCTCCACGGTCATTAACAAGTTTCAATACATATACCCCTTTATTGAGATAAATTGATTTTGTAATATTTGTTGTACTTGAATCCAGGGATTCACTTAGAACTACTCTTCCGGTAATATCAAACACTTTCATTTGAATAATACCCGGAACGGCATTGTGAATGGCAATACTCATAGTGCCATTACCTGAATTAACAATGGTTGCATGAAAATCTTTTTCATTTTTATACAGCACTTTTTTTACTTCAATATTTTTCTTAACCCCGTCCATATCTGTTTGAGATAACCTGTAATAATTCAGCCCATTTACCGGCTGAAGGTCTTTGAGCTGGTATTTTTTTATAGTGGAAGAATTTCCTGCGCCATTCACGTTTCCAAGGAAAGAAAACCTGCTTCCGTCTGTAGATCTTTCGATAGTGAAATATTTATTATTTATCTCCTGTTCCGTTGACCAGTCGAGTAACACATGATCATTATGAAGTGAAGCTTCAAATGAGTTAACCGTTACCGGTAGCGGCAATGTAATGATCACATGAAATGAATCTTTCAGGCAATTGTTTGCATCTCTTACAATGTAATCATAGTCTCCCACAGTAGAAGTATTGATGGTAACTCCCTGCGTGGAGGCAGAACCGTTATTAGGCCAGAGATAAGTACCTCTCCAGGATGCGCCAAGCGTCAGCGGCGTATTAGGGCGTATGATAAAGTCCTGTACTTTGTTTACATCCTTAAATATGGTAACCTGATCTCGTACTACAGGTGTTGGAGCAGTTGAAAAAGAGATAAATTTAACATCAATCCGGTTGCTGTCTACCTCAAAATATAAACACCCGGCATTGGTTGCATTTGTATAATACATGCAGTTTTGGGGATCAGCCGGGTTTGTTCCGCTCAACTGTCCTGCAGAACCAGAAACAATGTACATGGAACCATGGTTATATTTTCCCGAATTGTATGTATAAGCGCAGGAATTGGCCGTTCCGTCGTATTTACCGTTCTGCAGGTTTCCGGTTGCTGTATGGATTGCGGCATTGAAATTAGCGTCCAGCAGCGGGCTGGCATATGTATTATAAAACCCTTTCAGCAGGTAGCTTCTTTCATAACCATGCGAATGGCCGCATAACACCAGGTCTACTCCATTGCGTTCGAGTATTCTTACAAATCTTTCCCGGATGGCAATAAGGTCTGTTTCAGTATCAGATGTGTGACTGGTTTTTGTATAGGGCGGATGATGAAAATATGCAACGGTCCATTTTTTTGTATTGGCGGCCAGGTCGGCTTTCAGCCAGGTTGCCTGTGCGCCGCTGGTATCATACATAGTAGTAGTATTTGCATCATCCTTACCATAAGAATCCAATGAAATAAAATGAACATCACCAACATTGAATGAATAGTAATTGGTTACACCTGAAGGAACGCCTCCCATTTCACCTGCCATGGGAACATTGAAAATCTGGTGATATGGCATTGACCTGGAACCTGTATTTGCAGAAGTGTTTCCATAATCATGATTGCCGGGTGCTGGATACAATTTTATATTCCGTAAAATATCATCTTTGTATATATCAAAAAACTTTGTCTGATATTCCTCATCTGTCCCGCTGTTATATGCATTATCACCCAGCAGTATCATGGCATCAATATCATTTGAACCGTTAAACTGCAAAAAAGAATTTTTAACATTTACCTGGTTAACTGATGCATTGCCACAATCACCAATGGCTAAAAAACGCAGTTTACGCGAAGTTGTATAACGCGGCAGGGTTAAAAAATAATTGGTACTGCTGGCCTGCAGCAACTGGTTGGAACTTCCGATTGTGTACCAGTATTTTCTATCAGCTGTTAACCCGCCAATTCTAACTATATGTTCAGTGGTTACATCATTCAATTGAATAGAATTGGTATAAGTACCATAATTAAATCCCCAGGTAACCTTTGAATCTGTTGGTATACTTGTTCTCCAGCGGATAGTGATAGAATCTTCTTTGCCAACCTGCAAATAAGGCCCGCGGGTGAGTGAACTGATCATAGAACTGAGGCCCGTTAATTCCATATCAAAGAAAAGGTCGCTGCTTGTTACGGCATTCTGGTGCACTTCAACAGCAATGATATTATCGCCGGCATTAAAAAAAGTTTTGGGAATGTTGGCTGTATAAATATCTGCACCATTATTTGCAATGGCTGCAGGTGCAAGGTCGGCATAAGCAGGATTGGCATTGATATTATTCCTGTATGCTTCCGCACCATTTATCCAGATCACAATGCCGTCATCAAACTTTGCCCTGATTCTGAACCCGGAAAATGTATTAGGATTGGGCACATTAACTATTTTTCTAAAGTACATAGTAGGATAACGGGCCCCAGAAACGCCACCGCCACCGGCTGAATTGTTTTCAGGAATGGCTGTATTGCGAACCGGCGGGCTGGCACCAAAACCCAAAGCCGCATTACCTGTAACCCAGGAAGGTTCTGCATAAGCAAGGTCTTTCCAGGCAACTGCATCCAGGTTGGTTCCTCCGCCTTTGTATTTCCAGGCCGGGGCACCTCCTAGGTTTTGTCCAAAAGGGAAAAACAAAACATCTGCAGGTTGTGAAATATTTACACCCGTTAATTCCAGGTCGAAAAAAAGATCAGAACTGTTCAATGCACTCTGGTGTATTTCAACAGCAATGATATTATCACCTGTTACAAACAGTGAATTGCTGATAGTTGCGGAGAAAATATCTGCACCGTTATTTGTAATGGCGGATGTTGCCAGTGTTGAATAAGATGGAGCTGCGGCAATATTATTAATATATGCCTGTGTACCATTGATCCATACTACAATACCATCATCAAACTTTGTACGCAACAGAAAATTCACGTACACTGATAAATCTGGTATGTTTATCACTTTCCTGAAATACAAAGTAGGATAACGGGACCCGGCAACGCCACCACCTCCTGCTGATGTATTTTCAGGAATTGCGGTATTACGCGCCGGTGTACCTGTGCCAAAACCTAATGCAGAACCACCGCTCACCCATCCGGTTTCTGTATACCCCAGGGTTTTCCAGGCTGCTGCATCTAAATTTGTTCCGCCACCTTTATATTTCCATATTGGCGGATTAACAAGATTTTGGCCGAATGGTATCCATATATCATCCGCTTTAGCATTAATTGTAAAAAATACTGGTAATAAGAATAGGAGGAAATGAAGGAATCTTTTCACTTGAATAATTTTTGAATATTGCCTGTTGGCATTTTCATATACAGATTACCTTTTAAAATTAAGCAAATTTGTTCTAAAAAGAAAGGCATCTATTAAAAATGCTTCAACCTTTCTTTCATTAATTACAAACTGGTTTTAACAGTGGAAGTTGTACTTTTACGCCTTATAAATGTTGAATTAAGATGAATACAAGTATTGAAAAAAAACCAATAATAGGTTTTTCCTGCGGCGATATTAACGGAATCGGGTTAGAAGTAAT
>JAGPDJ010000170.1:0-3462 GCA_018057635.1 Ferruginibacter sp.
GCGTCTTTGCGTGAATGCATTACACTAAATTCGCATTAATTTTTCAAACATACATTTTCATGAACCAGCGCCAGCTTTTTTTAAACCATGTAGGCCAGACATCCGAAGCGCCCTTGTGCCTCAACATTGTGAAAGCATCCGGCAGCAACATGTGGGATGCAGCCGGCAAAGAATATATTGATCTCATTGCCGGTATCAGCGTTTGTAATATCGGGCATTGTCATCCGGCGGTAATTGATGCGATTAAAAACCAGGTTGATGATTATATGCATATCATGGTATATGGTGAATTGGTTGAGAACCCACAGGTTGCTTACGCGAAAGCGCTTACAGATCATTTACCTGCTGCACTGAATGCTGTTTTTTATACCGCCAGCGGAAGCGAAGCAACAGAAGGAGCTATGAAACTTGCCAAACGTTACACTGGCAGAACTGAGATCGTATCATTTAAAAATTCATACCACGGCAGCACACAGGGTGCCCTGAGTGTAATGGGAAGTGAATACTGGCAGCAGGCATTTCGGCCACTCCTTCCCAGTATTAAAAAACTTGATTACAATGATTTCAACTGTATTGACCAGATCACAGAAAATACGGCCTGTGTAATAGCAGAAACCATACAGGCAGAAATGGGGGTTAATATTCCTCAAAACGGGTGGTTAACGGCATTGCGTAAACGCTGTTATGAAACAGGAGCATTGCTGGTACTTGATGAGATACAATGTGGTTTTGGCCGCAACGGAAGTTTGTGGGCATTCAGCCAGTTTGATGTGGTGCCGGATATCTTATTGCTGGGCAAAGCACTTGGCGGTGGAATGCCCCTGGGCGCATTTGTATCAGATAAAAAGATCATGGATTCACTTACAAATAATCCTGTTTTAGGTCATATCAATACTTTTGGCGGCCACCCCGTAAGCTGTGCTGCAGGTTATGCTGCATTAAAAGTTCTGCTGGATGAAAAAATAATTGATGATGTGAGAAAAAAGGAACAATTGTTTTTATCATTGCTGAAACATCCATTGATAAAGAAAGTGAACAGTTTCGGACTGATGATAGCAGTGGAATTTGAAAATTTTGAGACTAATAAAAAGATCATTGATCATTTGATTGAACGAGGAGTTTTTACCGATTGGTTTTTATTTGCATCCAATGCATTGCGTATATCTCCGCCATTAAACATCAGTAATGAAGATATTACAATAGCCTGCACCAGGATCACAGATGTATTGAATGAAATATAAATAAACAGTACTGGAATGGTAAAGAAAAGGATCTTGAAGGGATTGTTTTTATTGGTTTGTCTTTATTTTGTTTTGTTAATACCAGATAGTAGCAAGCCAGTTTCACTCATTGAAACCAACGGCCATCCTTTTACATGGAACCAGGACAAATTTTGGGAAAAACTGGAGCATGATTTTATTGTTGCAAAAAAAATGCACCCAAATCAACTTGATTCAGTATTAGATAGTTTAAAGAACAAAGCGGAATTGATCATTGCTGCAATTCCTGCAGATAATATTTCCGAAACAGATAAGTTTTTTAAAGAAGCAGAAAACGTATTTTTTTCATTGGCGCCCTTGATAGCAGTTAAAACTTCGGCATTAAACTGGTACCTGGATTACTATAACCGAATTAGAAATTTTGTAAAGTTTCATTCTCAGTATTGGGATATGAAAAATTTAGCTGTGCGCAATACCATTTACCGGTTATTATACGGTATGCGTGCAGCTGTAGAAGAAGTATTGATTCAGGCAGACGGTAAATTAATAAATCCGGTTTTAATTGTGAAAGATGAGCGGGCTATCACACCGGCTACTAGAATTTTGGGAATTGAAGTGCACAGTGGTGACCTCTTGGTTTCCAGGGGAGGAGCAGCTGTTTCTGCATTGATTTCCCGTGGCAATGATTATCCGGGAAATTTTTCGCATGTAGCATTGCTATATGTAGATGAAAAAACCGGTAAGGCACATTTAATTGAAGCGCATATTGAGAAAGGCGTTGCTGTTTCTTCCGTGGAAGAATATGAGCAAGATAAAAAACTTCGCTTTATGGTAATGCGGCCCAGGCAAAATCTTGCTGCTTTAATAGCAGATCCTATGCTGCCGCATAAAACAGCAAAGATGATGTTTGATGAATCGCAAAACAGGCATATCCCATATGATTTTAAAATGAACTTTTATGATTCTGCTGCCATGTTTTGTTCTGAAGTGGCATCCTATGCTTACCGGAAAAATGGATTGCAGTTCTGGCAACCCGTTTCTACAATTTCTTCTCCGGGTATTGTGAACTGGTTGCATGATTTTGGGGTAACGCATTTTGTAACACAAATGCCTTCCGATCTGGAGTATGATCCGCAACTAGCTGTTGTGGCAGAATGGCGTGATCCTGAAACCCTTTTCAAAGACCATATAGACAATGCTGTGATGGATGCCATGCTGGAAAGGGCAAATGCAGGCGCATCTATTGATTATAATACCTGGAAACTGCCATTGGTGCGTATGATAAAAGGATATTGTATAATTAAAAATATTTTTGGTAAAACTGGTATTATCCCCGAAGGAATGAGTGCTACACGGGCTTTAAAGAATCAATCATTTGTTGCCATGCATCACCGGATAAAATTAATTACAGAACAAAAAGTAAAAGAATTTATTAAACTAAAACAATATAAGCCGCCTTACCGGCAATTGGTTCAGTTTGCTATTGAAGCTTCAAACAGACAACAGTAATTATTGTGGATGATAAATGCGTTCTGCATTTTTATAAATGGCCGTTTTATCAAGCGTCATGGTTTTTAACTGCTGCTTTTCAAAAAGTTCCATCTGGTCATCATAATGCTTGCTGCCTGATTTATTACTGGAGCCATAACTATGTATGCTTTCTATTTGTGGCCCTTGTTTGGTGAATTGGATCAATTCAATATAACTTTCTCCCTGCCTGCCTTTTACCATTCCGTTTTTATATGGTTCACTTTCCATACTTGCAATAACATCGGGTAAACCGGAAAGCGGAATAGCTTTTTTTCCCCTCACCAGTTTCTGGTAATCGCCCAGTGGTACTGAAGCCGTGCCAAAATATTTTAACAGGTAATCATTTGCAAAACGGTATACCTCTACGGTTTTTTCTTTTGTAAGGGTTTTAAAACTGGCATCACCTTTCATGAGTTTATCAACTACATAATAAAAAATTACAGAAAGAATAGTAGCTCCTTCGCTGTTAATAGTAGCGGCCTTGTCCCATTTTTGTAAAGTGTTTATTACGTTACTTAATTCAGGATAATCATTTGCATTCAATAAGAACAACGTATCGGTTTTTGTACTGTATGCAAGCTGTTGAGGAAGCTGCCTGTCAAATTTTATTCTTTTAAATTCATGGTAATTAATTTTTTCATTAACCGGAAGCAATTGCATGAATCGCATACTACGGTTATTTTCATGTGTTTCATACCCCATATCGGGGTTG
>JAGPDJ010000170.1:3562-5953 GCA_018057635.1 Ferruginibacter sp.
TGCAACCGAGTAAAACAACCGGTGAACACGGAAACAAGGCGCCCAATATATTCCAGCCTTCCTTGCTGCAGAGATGAGCTTCATACCAGCTAACGGGGCCGTCTAAAGGCTGATGTGCATTGATGTTCAGGTATGTATTTCCATCTTTTGTTTTTCTTGAGTTAAATGCATAAGCATTACTGCCTCCGGGTTTAAATTGTTCAAGCGAAGGAATGCTGCTGTTATAGATCTGTGTAAGGGCATTGTCGGCCCCGCTGGATACTGCAAGCTGCAGGATGGAATAGGCGATCATGTCTACCGGTGTTAGCGGGTATAATTTCTTAACAAGTATTTCATCAGGATGTGTTCTGGCATAGGCATTAAAACCCTGGCAGTATCCTGATAAAATCTTTTTAAAATCTTCCGCTATTTCGGTTTCATATTTTTCCGAAGCTGTTTGCCTGCAACGAAGAAGATGAGCGATATAATCAATTCGGGCACCGGCTTTTCCTTTATATAAACCCAACATAGATTTTCCTGACAGGAAACCCAGTTGCATGGTTTTAAAATCATCTTCCGCATGTGCATACGCCAGTCCATACGCAACTTCCGCATCCTTATTGGCAAAAATATGCGGTACGCCAAAACTATCCCTTACAATATCTATTGAAGCGGGATCAATTAACTGGCCAGAGGATTGAAATGTTAAGATGCAGGCTGCAAATGATAGCAAAAGAATTCTCATATAAATATTTACTTGCATGAAATTATATCAAAAGAACATAAATATGTTGCTTTTGTTTGCTTGTAGTCAGTAATTTAAAAAATGTTTGCAAATGTGTTTTTATTTTACTTACTTTGTATTTCAAAGTGCTTTTATGAGTAACCAACAACAACCGCTGGAAGACCTGCATCACATCAAGCAAATGATGGAACGCAGCAGCCGTTTTATCAGCCTGAGTGGATTGAGTGGCATCGGTGCCGGAATTGCCGCACTTATCGGTGCCTGGATCGCACATCCTTATGTATTTGGCTTCAGGGATCATATCATAAACCCTGAACTGACTGATGTGCTGGCCGAGTCGCACGATTATTCAGTTTTACTGAACAGTTGGTTGTTCTGGATTGCGGCTGGTACATTCATAGCTGCCCTGGTGAGTGCATTTGTCTTTACATGGATAAAAAGTAAAAAAGAGGGTATTCCTATATGGGGAAATACTGCAAAACGTTTGCTGATTAATGTATCCATACCATTAATTGTGGGTGGAATATTTCTGTTTAAATTAATACATTTTGGAACATTTGGTTTGATAGCTCCGGGTTGCCTGATTTTTTATGGACTTGGCCTTATAAATGCCAGTAAATATACATTGGATGAGATCAGGTATCTTGGCTATTGCCAGATATTGCTCGGACTTACAAATTTGTGGTTTGTAGGATTTGGATTGTATTTCTGGGCTTTTGGATTTGGCATTTTGCATATCGTGTATGGTGCATATATGTGGTTCAAGTATGAGCGGTCGTAAATACAAACGAAGAATGAATGCAGCTTGTTCCCAAAAAAGGGATGGTCGGTCTCTATAACAGTGAAACAATGAATAACCCGATAGAAAATTTAAATAAGATTTTTGACAGCCGTATCCGCCTTGGTATCATGAGCGCTTTGATGGTGAATGCGGAAGTGAATTTTAACGATTTGAAAGAACTCTTGAAAATAACAGATGGTAACCTGGCAAGCCACATCAAAGCACTGGAAGAAAACAGTGCCATAAAAGTGCATAAAGGATTTATCGGGCGAAAAACAAATACAACTTATTCGGTTACAAAGGCAGGTGAAAAAGCATTCCGGGCTCATATAGAAGCACTGGAAAAAATGATCCGGCTGAATAAATAATTTTTTTGTACAAATGCTTTGAAATTCAAAGCGCTTTTTAAAATTAAAAAAATGGACACACAACCAACCACCAGTTTCTGGCAAAAGAACAGACTGATTATTAAAGCCGTATTTATCGGCTTTTTAACTCTTGCACTGCTGATTCCTACTTTTTTTATCATGTTTTTAATTCAGGACAGGGAAACACGGCGTGATGAAGTAGTAAAGGAAGTAAGTAACAAATGGGCAGGGGCGCAAACCATTACAGGTCCTTTTTTAGCTGTTCCCTATTATTTTGAAGTAAAAGATGCAGCCAATCAATCTGTTTTGCAAAAGAGAAATGTTTACCTGTTGCCTGATGAGCTGATTATTGATGGAAAGATATTGCCACAGATTAAGCACCGCAGTATCTTCCAGGTTCCGGTTTATAACAGCAGCCTGAAAATAAAAGGGACATTTTTGCCACTTAAAGCAGATAAGCTGCCTGTTAATATACAGATGCTACGTTTTGAGGAAGCAGTGATGTGTATGGGAATAAC
>JAGPDJ010000171.1 GCA_018057635.1 Ferruginibacter sp.
GTCTGAAAGCAATTGTTTTACTGCGGGGCTTACATAAACAGGATCCTGTTTAGTGATGTACAATTCCATCAGGGGTTCAAATACCTTCCTGTCAACGGTTGCATTAAATTCTTTAAATGTTTCTGTCAGCTTTTTTATTACATCATCTTTCTTTTTAAGATACGTTGCTTCATCCTTATTGAAAGCAGTTACCAGTGAATTCATATCAGCAGCTATTCCCAAAAGTTCAATCCTTGGTACGATCTCATTGAAATAATCACGGGCATGGCTGTAAGGCTCAATATCAGCATAAGCTTTGGAAAGGTCGGGCAATAAATTACCATAACTGCTTTTCCAAACCGGGTTCGCATTTATTCTTTGCTCAAAACCACTTTCAAATGCCAGCTTTTTTTCTACTGCTTTGCTGGAAGTTAAACCCAGCACCTCGCCCTGCCATTTTTTATAATAATTTTCTATGCTGGCATATTTGGCTGCATATTGAATTTTGATTTGTTCATCTGAGCGCATAAATCCTTTTAGCACCTGCAGTACTTTTGCCCTGATCTCAATTTTTGCCGGATCACTTACCGTCATCACCTGTTTTACGGCAGCGGCACTTAAATATTCTGTGGTACGGCCGGGAAAACCAAACACCATGGTAAAATCGCCTTCTTTCATTCCATCAAGAGAAATTTTTAAGGAGCGTTTTGGTTTGTACGGAACATTGTCAGGTGAAAAAGAAGCAGGTTTGTTATTCTTATCTGCATAGATCCGGAACATAGAGAAATCGCCTGTATGCCTGGGCCACATCCAGTTGTCTGTATCCTTGCCAAAATTCCCGATAGCCGATGGTGGTGCGCCAACCAGCCTTACATCTTTATAAGTTTCTGTAACAAAAAGAAAATATTTATTGCCATCAAAGAAAGGTCGGATGATGAGGTCTTCATAAGTTTCTTTTTTGTATTCCTTCCTGAGTTTGCTTAAGTTCTTATCTATCTGGCTTTGTCTTTCAGCTTCTGTAAGCGTAGCACCAACATTTGCCATCACATCTTTTGTAACTTCTTCTATGCGTACGATGAAGGTTGCAAACAGACCGGGATTTTGCAATTCCTGTCCGTAATTGTAAGCCCAGAAACCATTTTGTATATAATTATTGGTAACAGATGAGTGATTCTGAATGGCATCAAACCCGCAATGGTGGTTGGTTAATATCAATCCTTTATCGGAGATCACTTCTGCAGTACAAAATCCGCCAAAACTTACAATTGCATCTTTCAGGCTTCCTTTGCTGATACTGTATATATCATCTGCATTGATCTTCATACCCAGCTTCTTCATGTTTTTTTCATTCAAAGCCTTTAGCAACTGTGGCAGCCACATGCCTTCATCGGCAAAGGAATTAAAACAAAAAAAGCCGGCTAATAATGCGGTTATAATTAGTTTTTTCATGTCAATCGTTTAGGCAGCAAATGTAAGTAATAAGGGGCAAATGCTATAGCTACAAATGATAAGTGGTTGAGTTGTTTTAGTTCACAACTCAACCACTTTATTGAAAAAAATCTGTATAGTAATTTTAAGTTATGCGACAGCTCTTTTCTTTGCCACTATACTGGTAATTGCGTAATAAGTGCCAAAAAGTATACCGCTGTAAACAAGGTCGGCCACAAGGCTGGTGCGTAGGAAAGGCAATGCCTGTATATAACATTGCATGAAACCATTTGAATCCTGTGTATAAGTATGGTAAACTGGGTTATCTATCAGGAAAAAAGAGAGGTTAGACAATACATAAAAAATAACCGATGACATCAATGAATAGCCGATGACATTTTTCACATTCACTTTCTTCAGGTTAAAAGCAATGATCGTAATCAATGCAAGGATGCCATAACCTACCAGCTGTCCCCAACCCCAGAAGCCTGGTGCAATATTAAAAACCTCGAACATGATATCGGATAAAAGCATGGAAAAGATTGGTAAAATGAAAGCCAGCCTCTTGTCTTTTAAAGTAGCTCCGGCAAAAATAGCCATCCCAATTATCGGGCTGAAATTATCAGGATACATAATAACCCTTGAAATAGCAGCAATTAGTATTAATAAAACAGCAATTATAAATTGAGTAGAATTTTGTTTGTTCATCAGCATAATATTTGGGCAAAAATAGGTAATAAAACCTTTCTTTCCCATAATAATGGCTCCATTTTTCCTCATGCTGTTAATTAATCAATTGCTTATTTTTAATAAATGGCAAATCACAACGAAACCGGAAAAAAAGGCGAATCACTGGCAGTTGAATATTTTTTGCAAAAAGGATATGAAATACTGCACAGGAACTGGCGCCATAAAAAGCTGGAAGTTGATATCATAGCATCAGCCAATGGCATGCTGCATTTTATTGAAGTAAAGACAAGAAGTTCTGACCGTTTTGGATACCCTGAAGAGCAGGTTGACAGGAAAAAAATCAGGTTTTTAATTGATGCTTCTGCAGAATTTTTATTTCAATACCCGCAATGGCAAAGGATACAATTTGATGTGCTGTCGGTTATTATCAATAATAACGGCAATACTGATTTCTTTTTAATTGAAGATATTTACCTCTGAAAAACCAGGCAGGTTACTTGCCTGCAGCTTTGGCTTCCACAAGTGTTTTAATTTTTTCAACCATTTTAAAGGTTGCCGGACAATAGTCTAAATTTTGCCTGTGTACATAGCCATAGTCACTCCAGGTTCTTTTTGATAAATGGGGAAAACCTGAACAGTCAACCGGCCTTATTTCATAAATAGAACATTTATTGTCTTTCAAATTAAGGAACTGGCAGGGTTGTGTTTTATTAACCAGGTCTCCGCTACTGTCTTTCTTCAGCCATTGTTTTTTAAATGCTTCGGGTGTCTGGTTAAAATGAGCAGAGATGCGTTTTAGGTCCTTCACCGTAAAAGTTGGCGTCATCTTCTTGCAGCAATTGGCGCACGAAAGGCAATCAATCTCTTTCCACACTTCAGGTTCTACTATTTTTGTTAACTGGTGGATACCTTTTGGAGGATCTTTTTCAGTTACTTTCAAAAATTTCCGGAAAGATTTTCTGTAAATAGAGAGTTTTCTTTTGAATGACCTGAAGTTAACGGGAAGCATATCAGCTTTTGGTTTTAAAATAATTGAGCAGCGAAAATAATGTTTAATTAAATTGTACAATCATTGATCTGATAAATAAGGTATAAATAATGTGGGATGCATATAAAAAAGGTTACAAGGCCTGGCTTCAACTGGAAAAATCGCTGGCAGATAATTCAGTAGAAGCTTACCTGCATGATATAGAAATGCTCACAAGTTTTCTATTGCAAACGGATGAATTGAAAACACCGGAGCAGGTTACGCTGAAAGACCTGGAGAAATTTGTGCAATGGGTACACGAACTTGGGATGACACCAACATCTCAGGCCAGGATCATTTCCGGATTAAGGAGTTTTTATAAATACTGTTTACTGGAACAAATCAGTAAAACAGACCCAACTGTTTTACTGGAAGCGCCAAAATTAAAACGGGCATTACCGGATGTATTGAGTTTTGAAGAGATTGAAGCGATCATTGCTGCCATAGATCTGAGCAAAGATGAAGGCGGAAGGAACAAAGCGATCCTTGAAACAATGTACAGTTGTGGTCTCCGTGTTTCAGAACTGGTTAATTTAAAGATCAGTTGCCTGTACCTGGATGTGGGGTTTATAAAAGTGACAGGGAAAGGTGATAAGGAAAGGCTTGTACCGATTGGCAAGGATGCTATTAAGTTTATTAATATATACCGGAACAATATACGCAACCATATTGCCGTGAAAAAAGGGGAGGACGACATTTTGTTTCTTAACAGGCGTGGAAGCCGTTTATCCAGGGTGATGATCTTTTTATTCCTGAAGGCACTGGCAAAAAAAGCGGGCATCAATAAAAATATATCTCCGCATACATTGAGGCATTCTTTCGCCACACACCTGGTAGAAGGAGGCGCTGACCTGCGGGCGGTGCAGGAAATGCTCGGACATTCCAGTATAACCACAACAGAAATTTATACGCATCTCGACAGGGAGTACCTGCGTAATACCCTTCAACAATTCCATCCGGCTTTTAAATAGATAATATTCAGTGAAAAAACAATGGCAGTTATTCTATTGCTTGAAGTAGAAATATCTTACTTACTTTCCAACAACGGATTTGGTTGCGGAAATATAGTTGGTTCTGTAAATTCTTTATTGGTAACCCTGCTCCTGTAATTCTTAAAAGTACTTTGCAGCCTCAGTTTCAATACACCGAGGATACCTTCTTTCACAATGCCCTTGTTCATTTTGCTGGCGCCCAGTTGCCTGTCGATAAAAGTGATGGGTACTTCTGCAATTTTAAAACCGAGTTTCCATGCTGCATATTTCATTTCTATCTGGAACGCATACCCTACAAAACTGATCCCATCGAGGTTGATTGATTCCAGCACTTCTCTTTTATAACATACAAATCCGGCTGTAGGATCTTTTATAGGCATCCAGGTTATGATCCGTGTATACATGGATGCACCTTTTGATAGCATGATCCTGTTTGCAGGCCAGTTTGCTACCGCTCCGCCTTTTACATAACGGGAACCAACAGCTACATCAGCTTCATTTTCATGTTTACAGGCGTTGTATAATCGTTCCAGGTCATTGGGATTGTGTGAAAAATCGGCATCCATTTCAAATATAAATCGGTAGCCATTTTTTAAACACCATTTAAAACCGTGGATATAAGCAGTACCAAGCCCCAGTTTACCCCTTCTTTCTTCCAGGAATAACTGGCCGGGATATTTTGGGAACAACGATTTTACAATAGAAGCAGTGCCATCAGGAGAGCCATCATCAATGATGAGAATATGATAATCCTGCTTCAGGTTAATTACTGCAGCTATGATTGACTCAATATTCTCTTTCTCATTGAAAGTAGGTATGATAACAATTTTTTCCAATATCCTAAATGGTTATAAGTTCAAACTTACAATATATAATCTAAAGGCTTAATCTGAAAAACTTTATTAATTGTTTTTTAACAGGGTTCGGTTGAAGAGTTCGGTTAGTTTTTTCTTTGTGTGCAGCGGAAAATCTCCTCTCATCATCCAGTCATAATATTGTGGTTCTGTTTTTAAGACCTGTAATACCGAACGGCCTTTGTATTTTCCAAAGTTAAATATTTCAATTCCATTTTCGTCATAAGAGAACCTGCGGGCATAATCAATTATTTTCTCTTCACCAATGGTGCCTAAAATGGTATCAACTGAATCGCCCAGTTGTTCATAACGTTGCAATTGAGCGAGTAAAACATCAATAGTTGCCTGAACATCAGCTTCTGCACTGTGTGCGTTAACCAGTTCTTTCTGGCAATAAAACTTATAGGCAGCAGTTAAAGTGCGGGGTTCCATACTATAAAAAATGTGCTGAACATCTATCATCCTCCTGTCTGTAAGATCAACTTCCATTCCAGCCCTTAAAAATTCTTCCATCAGCACAGGTATATCAAAACGGTTGCTGTTATATCCGCCGAGGTCGCAATTCTCCAGGTATTGTTTGATCTCATTGGCTGCCTGTTTAAAAGTAGGTGCATCTTTAACCATATCGTCTGTTATGCCATGAATCTCAGTAGACGAAGGAGGTATTGGCATGCCGGGATTGATCAGTTTCCGCTTCACCTGCCTTTCCATATCAGGTAAAACTTTAACAATGGCAATTTCAACAATTCTGTCTGTAGAAAGGTTAACACCGGTTGTTTCCAGGTCAATAAAAGCAACAGGACGGGTCAATTTTAGCATGAAATGGGTTAATTTTTGTTGAAAAAATCAAATAATGGTACAAAAGTAATCCTGTGTGTAAAAGTATTTGTAGTTAAAAGTACTTTTTCCTGATGATTTTCGTTTACCGATCATACATTATATTTGCATTATAATTCAAAATCTGAAATATGAAAAAAGTAATT
>JAGPDJ010000172.1 GCA_018057635.1 Ferruginibacter sp.
ATGCAAAAAGCAAAGGAGAAGAAAGGCTTTTAAATTTAAAAAGGAGCAATAACAATATTTTTGCCGGGAAGGCGGGAAGTCAATAAGAAAAATAACCTTACCGCCTTCTTTTCTTACCGCCTTCTTTTCTTCCCGGCTATCTTTTTTTATCTAAAAGAAGAAATATAATATTCTGCCTTTGATGTAAGATTCTGATACTACACATTAAAAATGAAAAATTGTCACCAGTTTTTACAGGCAAAAGCATTTTACACCTTGCCCTATTTCCCTTAGTTTTGAGAATACTTGCATCTTTTTTATAATAAAAAATCATAATACAAATGAAAAGTATCATTTCATGTTTATTGATGATGGCAGGCATTGCTACAACTGCAATGGCACAGAATATTCAAAACAATGCCAATAGCAATCATGGTAACAAGTTTGAACAAATGGGCGGCATTCTTCCTACGCCCAATGAATATCGTACCGCCAGCGGAGCACCAGGACCAAAGTATTGGCAGCAGCGTTGTGACTATGATATTAAATGCGAGCTAGATGAAAAAAATAACAAACTGACAGGAAGTGAAACAGTTACTTATTTCAACAATTCTCCGAATGAACTTACTTATCTGTGGCTACAGTTAGATGAGAACCAGCACAGCAGTGTGAATAATGCAAATTATCAGGGAAGCAACCCGATGAATAGAAATATGAGCCCACAACAAATTGAGAGAGCAGATGAAAGTAAAACTGACAATGGTTATGGTTTTAATATTACCAAATTAACTGATGCGGCAGGCAAACCATTAAAATATACAATCAACAAAACAATGATGCGGGTTGAATTACCAATGGTTCTAAAACCAGGTCAGCGATTTGTTTTCAAACTGGATTGGAATTATAAATTATCCAACCGTTCAGAAAGAGGTGGCCGTGGTGGTTATGAATTTTTCCCGGAAGATGGTAATAGCGAATATACCATGACGCAATGGTATCCTCGTCTTTGTGTGTACAGCGATTTTCAGGGATGGCAGAATCACCAATTCACTGGTCGTGGAGAGTTTGCTTTAACCTTTGGCAATTTCAAAGTACAGATGACAGTTCCTGCTGACCATATTATCGGTTCTACCGGCGAATGTCAGAACTATGCACAGGTGCTTACTCCTACCCAATTAAGCCGTTGGCAAAAAGCACAAACAACAAAAGATGTACTTGAGGTTGTTACATTAGCTGAAGCTGTTGCTGCAGAAAAACAACAAAGCACAAAGAAAAAGACATGGATTTTTAAAGCAGATAATGTTCGTGACTTTGCATGGGGTTCTTCCCGCAAGTTTGTGATGGATGCTATGCCGCAAATGGTAGCAGGCAAAAAAATAATGTGCATGAGCTTTTATGCAAAAGAAGCGTATGGTTTATATCGAAAATATTCTACCAAAGCAGTAGCTCACACCATCAAAACATATTCTGATTTTACCATTCCTTATCCATATCCTGTTGCACAAAGTGTAGAAGCAAGTAATGGTATGGAGTATCCGATGATATGTTTCAATTTCGGCAGAACTGAAAAAGACGGCACTTACAGTGAGGGTACAAAAAACGGAATGTTGGGTGTTGTTATACATGAAGTGGGCCATAATTTTTTTCCGATGATCATTAACAGCGACGAACGTCAGTGGAGCTGGATGGACGAAGGCTTAAATACTTTTGTAGAATACCTGGCTGAGGAATTATGGGATAGCAAATTCCCAAGTCGTCGTGGGCCTGCAGGTTTGATTACGGATTATATGAAGCTGCCAAAAGATCAGTTAGAACCAATTATGAGTAACAGTGAAAACATTGTTCAATTTGGCCCAAATGCATATTCGAAACCGGCAACAGGTTTAAACATTCTGCGGGAAACAATTATGGGCCGAGAGTTATTTGATTATGCCTTTAAAGAATATGCGAGAAGATGGGCTTTCAAACATCCTGAACCAGCTGACTTTTTCCGTACAATGCAAGATGCAAGTGGTGAAGATCTTGACTGGTTCTGGAGAGGCTGGTTCTACAGCACTGAAGTTTGTGATATTTCTCTGGACACTGTTAAATATGCAAAGCCAGATTTGAATGCTGAACCCGGAGGAACAAAAGAGTCAATAGTAATGCGTAGTATAGCCAAAGCTTCTCAACCAGTTTATGATGATATTTCAAAGATTAGAAACAGAGAAGACAAAAAAATAGTTTTCCAAACTGATAAAGACAGCAGCCTCCGTGATTTTTACTGGAGATATGGCCGTGGTTTAGAACCGTACGATACAACTAAGTATGCGGTTACAATACCTGCCCGTACGCAAGAAGAACTATCATCAGAAGAAAAAGCGAAGTATGGTAACAGAAATATGTATGAACTTACGTTCAGCAATAAAGGTGGTTTGGTGATGCCAATCATTGTTGAATGGACATACAAAGACGGAACTACCGAAGTAGAAAAAATACCTGCACAGGTATGGCGGTTGAATGAAAATAAAGTAGTGAAGACATTTATAAAAGACAAAGAAGTAGCTTCTATTAAACTAGACCCGTTCAGAGAAACAGCTGATATTGACGAAAGCAATAACAGTTGGAAAACCATCGCTTCGCCATCTAAGTTTACCATCTTTAAAGGAAGACAAGGTGGCGGACCAAGAGGTGGTGGAGGGCAGGAAGGCAACCCGATGCAAAAATCGCTGGAGAAGAAAGGGTTTTAAGAAAGTTAATTAGTTGATTGGTTAATTAGTTTATAAGGATGCGTTACAGGGAACTGTGGCGCATCTTTTTTATCTTTAAGGAATGAAATACATTATAACTACACTATTAATTGTTACACTCATTATAAATACAGAAGCTGCATCTGTTGATACAATCAATATTTACAGCAAAGCCATGCAAAAAGAAATTAAATGTGTGGTGATAAAGCCAACTGTAGTTCAGGATGAAACTGTTCAATTACCAGTTGTTTATTTATTACATGGTCATGGCGGTTGGTATAGCAACTGGATTATCCGTGTGCCAGCGTTAAAAGATTATGCAGATCAGTACAAGATTATGATTGTTTGTCCTGATGGAGCAAACAGCTGGTATTTTGACAGTCCTATAGATTCTTCTTTACGATATGAAACATATGTGAGCAAAGAAGTACCTGAATATATAGAAAGCCATTACCCTGCCATAAAAAACAGAAATGGCCGAGCCATTACAGGGTTAAGCATGGGCGGACATGGTGGATTGTTTCTTGGTTTTCGCCATGCCGATTTCTATGGAGCCTGTGGCAGTATGAGTGGCGGTGTGGACATTCGTCCTTTTAAAAAGAACTGGGAGCTAAGCCAAAAACTGGGCGACACTTTAAACCATTGGGACAACTGGAATAAGTATTCTGTAATCAATGTGATTGAAGCTCCGCTGAAACAGAAACCTGTTGTAATTATTGATTGCGGCACCGAAGATTTCTTTTATACCGTTAACCGCAACCTGCATAATAAAATGCTGGACTTAAAAATTCCGCATGATTATATTGAAAGACCCGGCGCACATAACTGGGAATATTGGAAGAACTCAATACAGTATCAATTAATGTTCTTCAGTAATTATTTTAAATCGATGAAGAATTAAATAGTAAGGCTTTTACTAATTCCCCGTACTACCGGTCCTCACTTTTATTTTCTTCTTACCTGAGTTTTCTTTTTCGTATTCTTTAATTTTCAATAAGGCAGGGTCGGTGGCTTTTCGTAAAGAATCGGAAAGCTGTTTTCCTTTACTTATTTCAATTGGTCGTATATCATCTTCGCCGGCAAGGCTGCCATCATCAATTTGCAATTTATTCATTACATAGGTTTCACTTGCTTCTACTCTTCCCCAAACCGGATCATAATAAAACCATTTCCCATGTTTCATGGCAACACCATCATTCTTTACCACTACCCTCTCCAAAATTTTAGAAGGATCTTTAAGGTCAAATACAGGTACTGTATCATATGCATTTGCAGGATCAATTGCCCGCCAGCTTTCTTCTCTTTCCAAACCACCATTATAGGTAAAATATTGTTGCTTGCCGTGGAGTTTGCCCCAACGATAATTTTCTTCAGCAATTTTCACTCCTTCCAACGAATATCTTTTCCATACGCCTTCTTTCAGATCATTCTCAAAATAACCCTCCGTATCGTAACCTCTTTCGCCCCGCAGATCTGCAACCTTAATAATCCATGGACCTTGCTTAAGCCCCTTTAAATCAACCCGGTTAAGTGTATCACCTCTTACACTGATAATATAGTCTTTCCACTGGCCAAAACCGCTTGTAGAAATAAAGAGGAAGAGAAGAACAATCAATCGCATAGTTTAGTATGTTTGAGTGAAGCTTAACGCTTCTGATTTGGTATTTTATACACTGCAATTTACTAACGAAAAACAACTGCTTTTATGTATTGCCTGTTAAAAAATAATTCGTCGCTCAAAAAAGTATTATTACCAGCTATTTACACCATTTTTTGTTTAGCATTTACTACTTATGCTTATTCACAGGTAAATCCAACTCCAGCTGCCGAAAGAATGCAAAGTGTGGAGCAAAGACGCAAACTAGAATCAAATTCGTTGCTTAAAGAAGTTCCTTTCAGAAATATCGGCCCTTCTATTATGAGTGGTCGTGTAGTTGATATTGATGCAAACCCAGATGATCCGACTGAATTTTATGTAGCCTATGCGACTGGCGGTTTATGGCATACCACTAACAACGGTCAAAGTTTTACTCCCATTATGGACAGTCTAGATATGTTGTTCATTGGAGATATTGCGGTAAACTGGAAAACAAAAACAATATGGGTTGGTACAGGTGAAGTAAACAGCAGCCGTTCCTCTTATGCTGGTGTCGGCGTTTATAAATCAACTAATAATGGCAAAACATGGGAATATCTTGGTCTTCCGGAATCGCATCATATTGGAAAGATACAATTGCATCCAACTGATAATAACATTGCATGGGTGGCTGCATTAGGTCATTTATATTCTGCCAATAAAGAAAGAGGCGTTTATAAAACTACTGATGGCGGCAAAACATGGAAACAAACTTTGTTTGTAGATGATAATACAGGTTGTGTGGATATTGATATTAATCCATCCAATCCCAATGAAGTGTATGCTGGCATGTGGTACCGAGTACGTCGTGCCTGGAAGTTTGAAGAAAGCGGAAAGACAAGCGGCATTTATAAAAGTAATGATGGCGGCGAAACATGGAAACTGGTTTCCGGTGCTGGCTCTGGTTTTATGACAGGAGATAAAATTGGAAGAATCGGTTTATCTGTTTATCCCAAAAACCCAAACATTATTTATGCTGTAGTTGATAATAATACACCAAAGCCTGCTGCAGAAAAGAAAGAGGACACATTGTATAAAAAAGAAGATTTTAAGAATATTAGTAAACAGCAATTTGCTGCATTAAAAACAAACTTGATTGATACGTTTTTAAAAGCAAACCGCTTCCCCAGAAAATATAATGGAAAAGCTGTAAAGGAAATGATTGCTTCGGATAAATTACAACCAACAGCTTTGTGGGATTATTTAGACAGTGATGATGGTTTTCAGAATACAGGCATTGCTGGTTGTGAAGTATATCGCAGCGATGATGGCGGACAAACATGGAAGAAAACTCATGACAAACCAAATGGAAACTTCAATACCTATGGATATTATTTTGCTAAGGTGTATGTATCGCCTTACAATCCTGATAAGATATTCTCTATGGGTTTCATTGCACAGATTTCTACCGATGGTGGGAAAACATTCAAAACAATTGACAAAGGAAATGTACATGCCGATCATCATGCTCTTTGGATCAATCCAAAAAGAGATTCACATATTATTAATGGAAATGATGGCGGCACTAATATAAGTTATGATAATGGCGACAATTGGTTCAAAGCAAATACTCCTGCGGTAGCACAGTATTATGCAA
>JAGPDJ010000173.1 GCA_018057635.1 Ferruginibacter sp.
TTTCCATGATTTCCTTTACCGGTACCTGGAGACTTTACAGGTTTTTTTATGAGCAATACCCGCACATGCACAAACAGTTTGCCATTGCCATTTTATATCTTCCCACATTTGTATTCTGGAGTTCCGGAATCCTTAAAGACCCTATTTGTACCGGTGCACTGGGCTGGATCACTTATTCACTGTACAGTTTATTCTACAAAAAAAGTAACCCGGTAAAAAATATCTTCATCATCGTTCTTTTCTCTTACTTCCTCATCGTTCTTAAAGTATATATTCTGGTAGCTTATCTGCCGTTTTTCATTTTGTTCCTGTTATTGAAGAATGTAAACCTGATAAAAAACAAAGCTGTAAAAACCCTGCTTGTTCTTGGTTTCTTTACCGGCAGCATACTGGGTTTTGTTGAGATCACCAACAGCATTCAAAAAGCATTGAGTAAGTATGCGTCTGAGGGAATCTCCAAAGGAATAAAAAACTACCAGGTAAATTATCAGAACCAGGCAGAATTTGTTGAATCTAATTTTTCATTGGGTGTTGAATTCGACGGCAGTGTTGGCAGCCTGGTAAAAATGGCTCCGGCTGCTGTAATAGCTACTTTATTCCGGCCGTATTTATGGGAATCGAAAAAACTTTCTACACTCTTATCATCATTGGAAAGTCTTGCATTGATGTTGTTTACAATTTATGTAATACTTAAAACCGGGCTCATTCGTTTTTTTAAACCTGTCATCAAAAGCCCGATCGTGATGTATTGTTTTTTTTACTCGCTTATATTCGCATTATTCGTGGGGGCTACCACGCTTAATTTCGGAACACTGGTCAGGTATAAAATTCCCGGGATACCTTTTTACCTGATAGCGCTTTTCTTCATTCTTGACTTCAATAAAAAAATAAAAAAAGGCCCGGAAAATATCCAGGCCATTGCGGTTTGAGAGGGTTTTAATTTATAGTTACTTAAACATTTGCTGTATTACGTGTACGCTGTACCGTGAATGGCGCTATGAAGAATTGCCTCACCTGCTTTAATATCCGGAATGAAACCTGTTCCTGAGTACTGTCAGCTGTTTTGTTTAGCCTGTTTAAGATGGCAGGAGGCGTTACAGAAAAATTATTGCTCAACGCATCTGTTGCCGGCCACAACATGAATTGTAGTTTTTTTACTTTATCTGTTTTCTGGTAAAACAATATCACGCCAGCAAAGGCAAATAAGAATAAACTATAATTAACCAATGCCAATGCTTTGCTGGTGAATTTTGCATGATGAACATGAAGCCTGTTACGTATATAGTAATACATTTTCCAGGATGTTTGATGGTCCCAATCCTGTTTAAACGTGAATGCGGCAGCCGGATGATAATGAATACTTGATGCTACTGTATATACAGGAAATTTATGCTGCCTAACAATGCGGTAATAATATTCTGTTTCATCGCCCCATAAAAACATAGCTGTTTTGGGTACACCCACTTTTTCCACAATTGCCCTGTGAAGCAATGTGCCGTTAAACGGATGGCCGATACCTGGTATGATGTGAGTGTTAACTTCTTCTATTGTTTTATAATTTCCGGTTTTCCATACAAATGACTTTTTATCTTCTTTATTCACTACGGCGCAATTAAGCAGCGATCTTTCAAATGTTTCATTTGCCAGTAATTTTTCAAGCGCATCTTCTTTTGGATAACCGTCATCATCCATGCACCATATCCACGAAAATCCATGTTTATATGCCCATGAAATGCCGGTATTAAACCCACCGCCTGATCCTATATTTTTCTGTGTAATAAAAAAAACATCTGGTTGTTCACGCAGCCAGGCTTCGGTATTATCTGTACTTCCATTGTTAACTACCAGGATAGCATCCGGCTTACGGGTTTGATTCCGGAGTGCGGAAATACATTCTGACAGTAATTGACGGCGGTTATACGATACAACCACGGCAATAGCCTTTTCCATAAGGTTGGACTTTGGTTTTAAACAGATATTAAGACCCTATAATAACGTTACCGGAATTAGCTTATTGCTGCCAATGTAAAATTGAGTAGAAATACGTTGAAAATGAAGTGATTAAAATACTATCAGGGTTTATTTGCAAGCTTCTGTAATTACAGAGAGGTATAACGGAGCATTGGCATGGATGGAGTAATTTTCAACTACGGCCTCCCTGGCAGCCTGGCCAGTATTTCTCCTTAGAACAGGATCATTCATCAGGGCTACAAGCTGCAAAATCCACTCTTCTTTCGTTTTAACCAGGAATCCTGTCTTTCCATTTTCAATGATGCGGTAATTTGCACCTATGGCGGTTGCTACAACTGGCAGGCCTACAGCCATGTATTGCAATGCCTTCAAACCGCTTTTACCAAGCACCCATTTATTATCCAATGGTAATGGGTACAGGCCTATATCAAAACGCTGAAGCGTGGGAATTTCGTTTTCAACACTCCAGGGCAATGCTTCCACATCAAGCCCTTCAATATTAAATGATGCATCGCCCATTACCAGCAGTTTAAAAGGGATTTTAGCCTGAAGCTCCAGCAGCACATCTTTCAGTAAATATAAAAATGGAGATGTACTGTGGCTGCCGCTCCATCCAAGCACGAGCTTCTGGTCATTATTGTACAGATTCACCGGCTTATAACTGTCTGTGTTGATCGTTGAAGAAATATCGGTCACATTCGGATTATAGGTTAATGCAACTTCTGTAAGAAAAGGCGTACAGGCAATAACATGTTTTGCTTTTTTCATCAGGAAGAAAGGCTTACTCCTGCCTCTTATAAAATCAATAGACCTGTTAATTACACTTTCAGCCTTCATAAAAATGGCATCATCAATATCATAGACCATATTCGGATTAATGGTTACATACAGCCTTTCCATCAGCGGGTAACCAAAAGGCGTAACCCATAAAAAAATATAGACAAGATCGTATTGTTTTAAAGTAAAAGCTGTTAATAACCGTTTTAAATAAGCCCTAAGCACCCAATAAACCTTTTCAAGTTTATTACTTTTATTATACAGGATACTCTGCATCCTGTTAGAGAAAAAGGGAGAAACTGTTATTTCATAGCCATTCTTTCGCCAGTTATCAAAGTACTGTTCATATTTTAACCGCTGCCCGGGAGCAATATTTTCGGGGTGAGGGCATATAACCAGTATTTTTTTCTTTGAACTCATTTTATAAACTAATCATTTTCTTCATTTGAAAAAGCTGGTACTGGTATGTTATTTTTTACACTGGTCACAAAGGTATCTGCAAACTGCATAGCTTCACCAATAACATGGTGCATGTCCATATAACGGTAAGTAGCAAGCCTTCCAAGGAATGAAACCCCTTTTAATAACATGGCCTGTTTGCGGTATTCATCCAGCATCAGTTTGTCGGCCTGAAGCCTTTTGGGATAATAAGGAAGATCGCCTTCACCCGTTTCTTTGCTGTATTCTTTAAAATAAACGGTTTCGTTGTGTGCTTCCCAGGGAGTAAAATGTTTGTGTTCTGCTATACGGGTATAGGGAACAGATTCATCACAAAAATTCATTTGCGTAACACCCTGGTAATCTCCTTCAGCATAGTGTTTTTCAAAAGTAACTGTTCTATAGCCCAGCCGGCCGGCATTGTAATTAAAATAAGCATCCAGCGGGCCGGTATAAAAAACATGGTCGTAACTGCTTACATCATCTACGCCAGGCCTGAATTTTTTATTAAGTGATATGCTGATTGCCGGGTGATCTGTCATTTTTTGCATGATGGCAGAATACCCGTCAACCGGGATGCCGGTATACAAATTGTTGTGGTAATTATCGTCGTAATTAAAACGTACCGGTATCCTTTTTAAAATAGAGGCTGGCAATTCGGCGGGCTCACAACCCCATTGCTTTTTAGTGTATCCGTAAAAGAATGCCCTGTAAAGATCATTGCCAATGAATTTCAATGCCTGCTCTTCAAAATTTGCTGCTTCCCGGATGTTTTTATCACCCAGTGTTTCCAGGAAAGCCCTTGCTTCATTGGGAGAAAAATTTTTGTTGAAAAACTGGTTAATGGTTAAAAGGTTTACCGGCAACGGGTATACCTTTCCGTTGCTTACAGCTTTTACCCGGTGTACATATGGCCTGAATTCACCAAAGCTGTTTACGTAATCCCATATTTCCTTTTTGTCTGTATTAAAAATGTGCGGCCCATACCTGTGAACCATTACAGCAGTCTGTTCATCCCGTGAAGTATGGCAATTGCCGCCAATATGGTTTCGTTCATCATGAATATCAATATGGCAATCTATATTCTTTATTAAACAATTGGCAAGCACACATCCTGAAAAACCTGAGCCTATGATTAAATAACGGTTTGCCATTGGTAAGAATTACAGTTTTGTTTGAATGTTGTAAAAGTAAAATAAACTTTCGTTCATTACTCATTACAAATAAAAAATGGTCCATCTGGATGATTTTATAATAGTGTTTCGTGCAAACAGGCTTATACCTTATTTTTGCGCAACGTAAAATGAAAGCAGGATATAATAATACCCCACTCAAATATATAAAGGCTGCCCATCGCGATATTGCTATTTTTTCAACTGATGGAGAAAATATAGACAATGAAGTAGTAAAATCATTCGGAGATGAATGGCTGAAATTTCATGATTTTTCTGATGAAATCATACATGATATTGCGAAAGAATATTTCGACATACTGAATGATTCTATTGTAAACAAGAATACTTACATGCTTGATATTGGCTGCGGAACAGGCAGGTGGACAAAATTTCTTACACAGAAAGCAGGTTTTATTGAAGCAGTAGACCCCAGCAATGCCATATTTGCTGCTGATGAGTTATTAGGAGAAATTGAAAATGTTCGCCTAACCAAAGCCAGCATAGATACATTGCCATTTAATGACGAAACATTTGATTTTGCCATGAGTATCGGCGTGCTACATCACATACCCGATACGCAAAAAGCCATGCAGGACTGTGTGAAGAAAGTAAAAAGAGGGGGTTATTTTTATTGTTATTTATACCACAACCTGGAAACAAGGGGCTGGTGGTTTAAAACATTGTACTGGTTAAGCAACCAGTTACGAAAAATTGTGTGCAGGTTACCAGCTGGCATGAAGCGTTTTGTAAGTGACATACTGGCTATTGTAATTTATATGCCACTGGTGCTTTGGGTACGGTTCCTGGTATTGATCGGCCTGAGAAAGATCGCTGTAAAAATGCCCCTCAGCGCTTACAACAATAAGTCATTCTTTGTTATACGCAATGATGCGCTGGATAAATTCGGAACAAGTCTGGAACAACGTTTTTCTAAAAAACAGGTAGAAGAGATGATGCGCAATTGCGGGTTGGAAAATATTGTAATAAGCCCGCTTACACCTTTTTACCATGCCATTGGCCGCAAGGTATAACTTCAGCAATTAAACTACAGGCTGGCTTATTGTGCATTCCTGAAAATAAGCTCATACACATACCGGTAACGATTAACCGCTTCTGATAAACTATAGTATTCCTTTGCACCATTCCTTATCTCTTCACTATTGAATTGATTTCCTGCGGCGATCTTATTTACCACTTCATTGATTGCTTTTTCCGAGAAATCATGTAAAACATAGCCTCCATGGTATTTGTTTACGATCTCTTCCACGTCACCCACACCAATGTTGGTAATAACCGGGATTCCCATGGCCATGATCTCGCCATGTTTGGTTGGTGAAGAAGATATTTTTGAATAACATGCTTTTATAAAAAAGATAGAATAGCTGCTGAAAGACAATAATACCGGAACTTCTTGCCTGTTTGCTTGCCTTGTAACGATCTTTTGGGAATCCAGGCCGTAAGTTGCAGCGGCAGCTTCAATCACTTCGTGCCGGTGCGGAGAAATAAATAAGAATTTTGCTTTGGGAAACTTATCTGACAGCATTTTACACAATTGCATCATTTCACCGGTAA
>JAGPDJ010000005.1:0-8583 GCA_018057635.1 Ferruginibacter sp.
GCTTTTATGTTGTCTATGTATGCTTGAAACGACATATTGATTTAATTTTTGTTTCGTTTAATTTGTGATAGTAAATGTAAGAAACTGCTAACATTCTTACTACAACCTATTGAAAAAATGTTTTCCAGGTTAAGCAGACCTGGGCTCCAAAACTGCAGATAAATAATTCTGATTAACCGAATTTATTTTCGAAGCAGGGATTTGTTGTTTTATTTATCAATAGTGAATACTGCTTAAAAACAGCATTTAATTATAATAACAAAGTTTTTTATAAATACAAACTTCGCCTGCCAGAATTGCCGCAAACCGATATATCAACTGTTTGTTTTTAATTTATATTTTTCAGGTTTGGAACTTGTTCTTTCGATAATATGCCTGGCTTCTAAATCAAGTTTTACAGTTTCCCCGTACCATTGTATACCACCATCAAATGTATCCTTCACTCTTCTATATAATTCTTCCATCAGTTCTGTATGAGTAAATTCCGTTTTCTGTAAAATAGCAAGGATATTATCTTTAATAAAATTATACTTGCTCAATGAAATCAACTTATTTGTCTTATTTGCCTGGGGGTGAAGTGTTTGTATTTTTTGATCGGGATTTTTAGCTTTCATCTTTAAATTTTTAAATCGTCTGTGTACTAACAGCCCAATAATTGCCTGCATAATCTATAAATGCACCCCTTGTATCCGGATCATTATCTTTGTTTATAGGCTCCTCAATTATTTTACAGCCCTTTTCTATAGCTGCATTGAAAGTCTTAAAAACATCCGGCACATAGAAATGCAGCATAGTTGTATTTGCCGGATATTTTTCGGTACTGTCACTAATCATAATAACAGAATCATCCAATTTAAGTTCTATATGAGCAATTTTGCCGTTTTCATGATCAAAACGCCTCAATATTTTTGCTTCAAAAATGGCAGATAATAAATCAACCAGTTTTTGGGCATTGTCAACAATTAAATAAGGAGAAAGAGAATTATAAGAATCTGGTTTATAATTTATCATATAATTAAGGTTAAACTTTGTAAGATTTACTCAACAATGGCAACTTGATTGAAATTCTATTCACCCAATCACAGCTTATTAGCCAATACTACATCTTGTTTAGAGCATAAATTTAAGGAAATTACATTCACAGCAGGTTCATACGAAAGCTACAAATGTTAACCGGAATATGCAAGAATTATTCTTGCCTTTCTGAAGATTCTCAAATGATACTGTTGTCAGCGGTTGTTTTTCTTTTTAAGCTTTTTTGCCAGCTTTATAGAATGTTTCAATGAATGTATATTATTCCAATCACTATGTGAAATGATAATATAGTTTGGATCCGGGTAATTTTTCTGCACTTTTTTTAGTGTAGTCACATATTCAGTTTCGTTTGCATCTCCCAAATAGCCCAGATTCTCAGCATCAGCACCTTTTATTAAACATCCACCGTAAAGTATTTTTTCTTTATTGAACCAAATGACAATATTGTCTGCTGTATGTCCTTCTCCGGGGTAATATGTTTCAAAAGAATATGATGCAATGTTGAACACCGTATCTTTTGTCATTAAAAATTCAGCCCTTTTCTTGTTGTTCTTTTTACTTAATTCATCTGTAAGAACAGTTGTAAAGGTTTTAATTCCCTGTTGCCTGTAATACTCAAGTCCGGCTGTTTTGTCGCTATGCCAATGTGTAGCCACACACATTACTACGCTTTTCTGATGTTTTACTTTTATACTGTCAAGCAAAGGTTGAAATTGTGTTGTATCCCAGGGTGTGTCAAACATCACAACGCCATTGTTCGTTACAAGATACATTCCATTTGCAGGCACCTGGCTTTCTTCATACGTGTTGTAAGTTGTATAAATATAAAAGTTGCCTGATAAATGTGATATTTTAAGTTTCACATCTGCTGTTTGTCCAAATATTTGGGAAAAGGAAAAACTAAATATTATTGCCAAAATAATTGCCCGCATGCTTTCCTGTATTGTTGACTGGATATTTTTTTGATTTAAATTTAGTGGTAATTCTGATCGAAATCCAACAAACGCTTTTTTTTTATTGTTTTGTATCAATGTTTTAATCCTCTCTTTTTAACCATCCCACCTTTTGTATCCCTGATACTGCTCATAATAATAAAAGCGTGTTTATCTATCTTTTCAAGCTCAGATTTCAGCCTGTTTAATTCCAGCCTCGTAACCACGGTATAGATAATATCTGTATTCTTTGTTTCACCCTTTTTTCCGAAACCGCTTTTTCCTGTATAAGTTGTAACTCCATGGCCTAAATGATCTACAAGCATATTCCTTATTTGTTCATGTTGATCAGATACAATTGTAACGCCTGTATATTCTTCTATTCCTTCTATGATAAAGTCGAGTGTTTTTGAGGCAGACAGGTAAGTTATCATTGAATAAAGTGCAATTTCAACAGAAAGGAAATATGCAGCTACTGAAAAGATAACCACATTTATCACTATTATAATGTCACCAATGGTAGTTCCAAACTTCCTGCTTAAATAAATTGCCAGTACTTCTGTACCGTCAATAACTGCACCACCCCTTACGCTTAAGCCAATACCAGCTCCCAGGAAAAATCCGCCAAATAGTGCAACAAGCAGGTTGTCTTTTGTAATATCCGGAAATGTAACGGTTGCTACAACCAGTGCCAGGCCTGAAATTGCGAGCATGGTTTTTACAGCAAAAGCCTTCCCGATAATGTTATAACCTAAAATAACAAACGGAATATTTATCGCAATTATTAAAATATACAGTGGAACGGATGTAAGTGCTGATATTAATAGTGATATACCGGTTGCACCGCCGTCAATAAATTGATTTGTTAAAAGGAAGCCCTTAAACCCAAATGCCGCTGAAAAAATCCCAACAGTAATTAGAATAAAGTCTTTTATATGGCGTTTCAGATTGTCATTCATATTCTATTACCTGGGTTTTCTACAATTCTACTAAACTTGCAGTTCTTATTTATATATTCTCGCCCTGGGTAAATTAGCATTCCTTACCCCGATTGCAAATATCTGTATTGTTTGGCAGTTGAATTTACGAAAGTATTTCATAGAACCCTGCAAACCGAATCCTTGAGGAGAAAAGCGTTAAATGGCTGAATTCACAGATATGCACACAAAGTTGTGTAAATACAGTGATCGCTTCATTACCGCTTAAAGCATGGAATAGGTATTTTTAAAATCATGTCCTGATATTTTTACTAATTTTATCGGAAAAAATTAAAATCACCTGTTTATATATTTTACCATCATTCATTAAAAAAGCTGGCATTTTAAAACGATGATCTATAAATACCTGTCATTTAGTATATCAATTACCGTTATTTCATGGATGGTTGGAATGATTATTAACGCCGTATTGAAAAAAACAGCATTTTACAATCAAAATTTATCTAATCTGAATTTTATTAAAAGCGGAATTCTGAACAAAATGATTGGACTGCATTATTTTAAATGGATAGTAAAAAACACATTTTTTAAATTTTTCAACCAAAAAATAAAACTGGACCTTAGAATTGATTATAGTGATTTAAATAAAATACGCAGTGAAATGACATCTTCTGAAATAGATCATTTAATCGGATTTGTTTTTGTAGCTATGTTTGCATCAGTGAAATTTTATAATTTCAACTTTACATTTGGCTTGATCATGATGGTAGTGAATCTATTAATGAATCTTTATCCTTCTTTACTTCAGCAGGAAAACAAAAGAAGAATTGACAGACTGATAAATGTATATAGCCGAATAAAATAATCTCACCCTGCTGAAAGATTAAGATTTCCCAATTTTCCAATTACATAATTTTTGCTGCAATACTACTCATGCAGAGAAACCCGAACTCCATATTGAATTGCCGCTTCCAGTATATCAATATTGATGTCTTTGAGTACTTTAAACTTTATACAGTAACCAGTCACAGATGCCTTTCCTATTTTTTCGCCATACGTTTGTGCTAAGTATGTCTTGTCTTTTATACCAAGGATATATACAGAAATACCACTTTTGTTTGCACTTAAACCAATCTGAAAAAACTCCCTTGTTTTTCCATCCGCATACTTAATTGTAAATAACCCATATCCGATTGTTGGATTACTAACAGTTTTACTTTCGCTGTTTTTCCCATCATCGAACCATAATTTACATCCTGGTAATGTTTGAAGAATGCGTTGATGCAACGCCTGTATGTCGCTGCGTTTGGGCTCAGGTTGACTGGCAATATGCTTTTTGATCTGTTCCTGTACTTTCATATAAAATAATAAATTCACTCTTGCTATATTTGTGCATACAGCAAGATTATGTGCACATGCTGATATTTAATTTTTATGCCTTTGTTCTTACTTATATAACACTTATTTTTCCAAAACTTAATTGTCAGTAGTAAGTGGAAGTGTAGAAAAAGTACTACTTAAGATTTTCCAAACGCCCTTATCTTTCATCAAAATAAAAAAATCATTGGTATGGTGGCTGGCAATCCCGTCATAATACACAGTAGCATCTGCCCTTACAAAGGCTAATACCCCCTGTGAAACATTCACTGTATATTGCCTTACTGGTTCCTGGAATTTTTTATTTTGCTTTCCTTCGCGTTGCAACAAATACATTTCAGTTGTCATAGTAAATATTTCCGGCTCACCATTTAACATAGAGATGGAAGCAATATTGGAATTAGGCAACAAAATATTTTTCATTTTCTCCTGTTCATCATTACCAAATGCAACCAGGAATTGTTCCACAGCAGCCTTTACTGCTGAATCTTCACCATTTGAAGTTTCAGCAGTTTTAAATGATGCCTCTTCCTGGGCAAATACAGAAATATCAGTGAAAAAAGTAGCAAGTGAAAATATAATGATCATTGTAATACGGAATTTACTCATAAGCATAATTTGGTTTAGAATATTAAAATTATTTAAAATGAATGAAATCAATTCGTATTAAAAATACTTAAATCAGTATTACCTAAAATGAACAAAGCTTATCATTTTTCGAGAATTACTATTCACTTAGGCAAGAACCGAGGATGATTGATAAACTGAACTAAAAATAAAGATAAAAAAACAAAATTAAACTCAATTACCGAAACACAGCTTCAGCAATTCCAACTACCAAAGTTTCAATGTTCAAACTTATTTGTTGAGAACCCAATGTTGGTGGTAGTTTTTTATTGAATTCTAATTAATTCTCTTACAACTTTCATTTCAGGTTGTGTCATTATATATTTTTCAACTTTATTGTCCTTAATAATAAATTCATAGAAAATATCCGGACTATATTTCATCATTTGAAATTTAGTGGATGAAATGGCTTTCAGTTCAAATTTTTCTCCGTCATCAGTTGTTCTGTAAAGTGTTCCATTTTCATATATCAATTTTACTATCTTTCCTTTACTATTTTTATATTCACCTGCAAATTTTTCTTTTTCCTCATTCTTAAGTTCAATAAACTTAATTGGTTCAATATTATAAAGCATACGCCTTAAATCTGCTACAGGTATATAAGTATCTTCATTTGTATAATTCAATAGCACAATTATAGTTTTGTCATTTTGTATATGCCTCTCAATAAAGGTCATATATCCAGGCCAGCCACCTGTATGCTGTACCAAATTACCATAAACTCCATTGTCTTCTACAAACCAACCAAATCCATAATCAGTTTTTGATTTATCATTTAATTTTGACGAAGTAAAAATTTCGTTTTTACTTTCTTTAGATATTAATTTCTCGGTATACATAGCTCTGTCCCATTTTAATAAATCAATTACAGTTGAGTTTACCGTTCCGTCCCCAACAATTCCATCAAGCCATACAACCATTTTCGACTTGGCTAAGTCATCTGGTAAATAATATTTTTTTAAACTATCAGAATAAACATAGCCGTAAGCATAATTAGCAACTTTTTGGGGTGCATATCTTCTTCTATAAACAAATGTGTTTGTCATTTTTAGTGGTTTAAAAATGGCTTTTACTAAATAATCACCATAAGTCATCCCTGATATTTTTTCAATTATAGAAGCCAAAATAGCATACCCTGTATTACTATATTCCCACTTTGTTTCTGGTTCAAACAAGACTTGTGGTTTTAGTTTCGCAAATGTTGAAATAATATCTTTATTGGTAGCAATTTTATTTTTATCAAATGTACTATCCATTATTTCCATATAGTCTGGAAGTCCGCCTGTATGGTTTAACAAGTTTCTGATTGTGATATGAGGATAATTAGATAATTCAGGGATATATTTTGAAATTTTATCTTCGTAGTTAAGTTTTCCATTTTCTTTAAGTATTACAATTGCCATTGCTGTAAATTGTTTTGACACTGATGCTAATTCGAAAATGGAATTTTCATTTAATTTTTCTTTTGTGGCTTCATTTGAAAAACCAAAAGATTTTTTATAAATTATATTTCCCTTTTCAGCAATTAATACATTTCCGTTCAGGTTTCCGTTGTTAAAAAAGGAAGTCAAAAGGCTGTCAATTTTTTGAACATTGTCCTGGCCAAATGTAATTTGTATAATAAACAGAAGTGCGATTATGATTATTAATTTCATTTAATTTACTTTTATTATTACTGTTATATAATGTGCGGTGACTCAGTAAAATTGCAAGCACCGTGTCAATTGACGCAACTTCCCCCCAACTCCCATCCGCCAATACTAAACACATTCGCGGGTTAGCTCATTTATTTCAATTTACTATTATTCTCTTTATTCCGGAAATATTGATGATGGAAATGAAGAGTTGAATGGCTTTTTGGTGAAGTGCCTCCTGCTTTGGGATTAAGTGCTTTATTGGAGAGATCCCTCCTTCGTCGGGATGACATAAAAAATAGGAGGACATAAAAAAAGGAGCAAGATTTTCATCTTACTCCTTCAATCTATTTAAAATTGCCAATTTTCATTTCAGCACATCAGCACATCTTCAAATTGACAAATCTTCAAATCAAATTACTCTTCCTCATCAAAGCTCATGGCCTCTTTAGTTGTCATCAGCAATTCATATTCTTCTTTGCTTCCTACGATCATATTTTCAAACTCACGTAAACCAGTACCTGCAGGAATATGATGTCCGGTGATCACGTTCTCTTTCAAACCAAGCATAGGGTCTGTTTTGCCCTGGATGGCAGCAGAACTCAACACTTTGGTTGTTTCCTGGAACGATGCAGCACTGATCCAGCTCTGCGTTCCCAATGATGCCTTGGTGATACCAAGCAGCAATGGAGATGAAGTTGCCGGGCGTGCATCCCTGTATTCAACCAGTTTCTTATCTGCCCTTCTTAATACAGAGTTCTCTTCCCTTACTTCACGCAGTGTTACAATCTGACCGGTTTTTAGTTTGCCACTTTCACCGTGCTCTGTAACTACTTTCTTGTCGTAAATATAATCGTTCTCGGTATTGAAGTCAAGCCTGTCTTCTGTATCTCCTTCCAGGAATTTGGTATCGCCTGCATCTTCAATGGTTACTTTACGCATCATCTGGCGAACGATCACTTCAATATGCTTGTCGTTGATCTTCACACCCTGCAAACGGTAAACTTCCTGTATCTCATTCACTACATACTCCTGTACTGCAAACGGACCTTTGATGGAAAGAATATCTGCAGGTGATGTCTGTCCATCACTCAACGAAGCACCAGCTTTTACAAAGTCACCATCCTGAACAAGGATCTGGCGGCTCAATGGAACCAGGTATTTACGTACCACACCATCTTTTGCTTCTACAATGATCTCGCGGTTACCACGCTTGATAGCACCAAATGTTACCACACCATCAATTTCACAAACCACAGATGGATTGCTTGGATTCCTTGCTTCAAACAATTCTGTAACACGCGGCAGACCTCCCGTGATATCTTTCAGCTTGCTCAATACCCTTGGTATCTTAACTAGCACCTGTCCGCTTCTAACAGCATCCCCTTCTTCAATTACAATGTGTGATCCAACCGGCAGGTTATATACTTTCTTTTCTTTCCCTTCCACAATTATTGAAGGAAGCTTGGTTTTATCTTTAGTTTCAATTACCACTTTCTCCCTGTGGCCTGTTTGTTCATCAGCTTCATCGCGGTAAGTAATACCTTCCAGTACTGCGTCAAACTTAATGGTACCATTCACTTCCGCAACAATTACGTTGTTGTATGGATCCCAGGTACAGATAGAATCACCCTTAGAAACTTTCTGCCCGTCTTTTACATTCAATACCGCACCATAAGGAATGTGCATGGTATTCAACATACGGTCAGATTTTACATCCAGGTTCCTGATCTCACCGGTACGACCGATTACAACCTGTATTTTCTTTCCTTCATTATTTTCGGTACTTACTGTACGTAACCCGTCAAATTGCAGTGTTCCATCGAATTTGGCGAAGAGTGATGACTCTACAGATGCAGATCCTGCCACACCACCCACGTGGAAGGTACGCAGGGTAAGCTGTGTTCCCGGTTCACCGATAGACTGTGCAGCAATGATACCAACCGCATCACCGCGTTGTGCCAGTATACCAGATGCAAGGTTCTTACCATAACATTTTACACAAACACCACGCTTGCTTTCGCAGGTAAGTACAGAACG
>JAGPDJ010000005.1:8683-20442 GCA_018057635.1 Ferruginibacter sp.
AAACCACCACGGAATGCCATGCGGTATCCCAGTGTTTTAATGTCATCCAGGAATTTAGCGGTAATAGGAACACTGGTCCATTTAATGATATCACCAATGATCTCACGCAATGCTTTTTTGGTAAGCAATGCATTGATAAAACCAACTTCTTTTGGAACAAACTGGTTGAAGATCACTCTTCCCACCGTTGTTTCTATCAGTTTATAAGTAAGTGTACCATCGTTGTTACGGAAGTTTGCCCTTACTTTAATATTTGCATGAAGGTCAATTTGTTTTTCATTATAAGCGATGATCACTTCTTCTGCAGAATAAAATGCTTTTCCTTCTCCTTTTACAATATCATCGCCAATGGTTTTCTTTCCTTTGGTGATGTAGTATAATCCCAACACCATGTCCTGTGAAGGAAGGGTGATCGGCGTACCGTTTTGCGGGTTAAGGATGTTGTGTGAGGAAAGCATCAGTAACTGAGCTTCTAAAATAGCTGCATTGCTCAAAGGCACGTGAACGGCCATCTGGTCACCATCAAAATCGGCGTTGAACGCTGTGGTTACCAATGGATGCAATTGTATCGCTTTACCTTCAATCAGTTTGGGCTGGAATGCCTGTATTGACAAACGGTGAAGGGTTGGGGCCCTGTTCAGCATAACCGGGTGCCCCTTTAATATATTCTCCAGGATATCCCAGATGATCGCTTCTTTTTTATCTACTAATTTTCGTGCACTCTTTACCGTTTTAACGATACCTCTTTCAATCAGTTTGCGGATGATAAACGGCTTGAACAATTCTGCCGCCATATCTTTTGGCAAACCACATTCGTGCATTTTCAATTCAGGTCCAACTACAATAACAGAACGGCCTGAGTAATCAACACGTTTACCCAACAGGTTCTGGCGGAAACGGCCTTGTTTACCTTTCAGTACATCGCTCAGTGATTTCAGTGCACGTCCGCCTTCTGCTTTTACGGCATTCGACTTACGGCTGTTATCAAACAATGAATCGATGGCTTCCTGTAACATCCTTTTTTCATTACGCAGGATCACTTCAGGTGCTTTAATTTCCAGCAACCTTTTCAAACGGTTGTTGCGGATGATCACCCTGCGGTACAGGTCATTCAGATCTGAAGACGCAAAACGGCCTCCATCCAAAGGAACCAACGGACGTAATTCAGGTGGAATTACAGGAATATATTGCATCACCATCCATTCCGGACGGTTATTGATCCTTGTATTGGCATCACGGAAACTTTCTACTACGCTTAAACGCTTTAAAGCATCTGCTTTACGCTGCTGTGATGTTTCATTGGCGGCAGAATTCCTAAGGTCGAAACTCAGCTGATCAAGGTCCAGGCGTTCCAGCATGGCATGAACGGCTTCAGCACCCATTTTGGCGATGAATTTTTCAGGATCCTCGTCGGGCAGCATCTGGTTCTCTTTTGGAAGTGCATCCAGGATATCCAGGTATTCTTCTTCCGTTAAAAGATCGCCGTAATTCTGGCCTTTGTCTGCACGGATACCTGATTGTATTACAACGAAACGCTCGTAATAAACGATGGTCTCCAGTTTCTTGGAGCTCATACCCAGCAGGTAACCAATTTTATTTGGCAATGATTTGAAATACCATATATGTACAACAGGTACAACCAGTTTGATGTGGCCCATGCGTTCGCGGCGCACTTTCTTCTCAGTAACTTCCACACCACAACGGTCGCACACAATACCCTTATAACGGATACGCTTGTACTTTCCGCAGGCACACTCATAATCTTTTACCGGACCAAAAATCCTTTCGCAAAACAAACCATCTCTTTCAGGCTTGTATGTACGGTAGTTGATGGTTTCCGGTTTTAGAACTTCACCGTAACTCCTTTCCAGGATGCTATCGGGAGAAGCCAAACCAATTGTGATTTGAGAAAATGTTGGCCTTGGACGATTTTCTTTTTTGAATGCCATATTATTTCTAGCTTTTAGCTGTTTATTTTTAGCCGTTAGCTGTTAGCTGTTAGCCATTAGCGTTAGGCGAAATTATTACTCTGAATTTAATTTTTTACACTGTATTACTAATAGCTAAAGGCTAATAGCTAACAGCTTTCTTACTCAAACTTGAGGTCAAGACCCAACCCACGTAACTCATGCACCAATACATTGAATGATTCAGGAATTCCGGCCCTTGGAATGTTGTCACCTTTAACGATGGCTTCATACGTTTTGGCCCTTCCGATGATATCATCCGATTTAAGTGTGAGCAATTCCTGTAAGATGTTGGATGCACCATAAGCTTCCAGTGCCCAAACCTCCATCTCACCAAAACGCTGTCCACCAAACTGTGCTTTACCACCCAATGGCTGTTGAGTGATCAGGCTGTATGGCCCGATTGAACGTGCGTGCATCTTGTCATCCACCATGTGGTGAAGCTTGATGATATAAATGATACCAACTGTTGCTTTCTGATCGAAGCGGTCGCCGGTTTCGCCATCATATAAATAAGTGTGACCGAATTTAGGCAAGCCTGCTTTTTCAATATTCTCAGCTATCTCATCAACAGAAGCACCGTCGAAGATCGGCGTTGCAAAACGAACACCTAATTTTTCTCCGGCCCAGCCCAATGCTGTTTCATAGATCTGGCCGAGGTTCATACGACTAGGTACACCCAATGGGTTCAATACGATATCAACCGGTGTTCCATCTTCCAGGAACGGCATATCTTCCTGGCGAACGATCTTGGCAACGATACCTTTGTTACCGTGACGACCCGCCATTTTATCTCCCACTTTCAGTTTACGCTTAACGGCCATATAAACTTTAGCAAGTTTCAATACACCTGCTGGTAATTCATCACCAATAGAGATGTTGAACTTCTCTCTTTTATAACGACCTAATTCTTCGTTGAACTTGATATTGTAGTTATGCAGCAATGTGTTGATCAGATCATCCGTTTTGGCATCACCACTCCAGCCCAACGGATTTACATTCTGGAAATCGATGTTTGCTAAATTCTTTGCATTGAATTTTGCACCTTTGCCGATCAGCATTTCACCAAAATTGTTGCTAACACCCTGGCTGGTCTTGTCTTTCAACAAGGTCTGCAATTTGATCTGTAACAGTTCCATCAGGTCCTGCTCATTCTTTTCGTGCGTTTTTTCAATCTTATCCAACTGTGCTTTTTCACGAACCTTTGCATTTTTATCTTTCTTGGCGCGCTGGAATAATTTTTTATTGATCACCACACCTTCTGTTCCGCTTGGAGCTTTCAATGAAGCATCTTTTGCATCTCCGGCTTTATCACCAAAGATGGCACGAAGCAGTTTTTCTTCCGGTGTTGGGTCGCTCTCCCCTTTTGGAGTGATCTTTCCTATGATGATATCTCCTTCTTTGATGGTTGCACCAATACGGATGATACCATTCTGATCCAGGTCTTTGGTTGCTTCCTCACTCACGTTTGGAATATCCGGCGTTAATTCTTCTTCACCCAGTTTGGTATCACGCACTTCTGTTTCAAACTCACTGATATGGATAGACGTAAACCAGTCATCCTTTACCACTTTTTCAGAAATTACGATCGCATCCTCGAAGTTGTATCCTTTCCAAGGCATGAACGCCACTTTCAGGTTACGTCCCAGCGCTATCTCGCCACCTTTGGTTGCATAACCTTCGGTTAAGAAATCGCCTTCAGAAACCTTTTGTCCTTTTAAAACAGCCGGACGCAGGTTGATGGTTGTTTCCTGGTTGGTACGAACGAATTTGTTTATCTTATAAATAGTAAGGTCATCTTCGAAGCTTACCAGTTTTTGTAATTCATTTCTTTTATAGCGAACATGTATTTCTGTAGCATCTACATATTCAACAACACCGTCGCCATCTGCATGTATCTGGATACGGGCATCCCTGGCAGCTTTTGCCTCAAGGCCTGTACCTACAATAGGAACCTCAGGACGTAACAAGGGAACAGCCTGGCGTTGCATGTTTGATCCCATCAATGCACGGTTGGCATCATCATGCTCCAGGAACGGTATCAGGGAAGCGCTCAAACCAACGATCTGGTTTGGTGCCACATCCATGTATTCCACTTCGTGTTTATCCAGGATCGGGAAGTCACCGGTCTGGCGGCTTTTGATCATGTCATCCACGAAATTTCCTTTCTCATCCATTTCAATATTTGCCTGTGCAATTTTCGCTGTATCTTCTTCTTCTGCACTCAGGAAAGTGATCTTCTTCATGTCTGCCTTACCGTCAGTTACTTTGTGGTAAGGTGTTTCAATAAAGCCCATGTCATTGATCTTGGCATGCACACAAAGTGTAGAGATCAGACCAATGTTCGGACCTTCCGGTGTTTCAATCGTACACAAACGGCCGTAGTGAGAATAGTGAACGTCACGTACCTCGAAACCTGCACGCTCCCTGCTCAAACCACCGGGTCCGAGTGCGGAGATACGACGCTTGTGCGTGATCTCACTCAACGGGTTGGTCTGATCCAGGAACTGACTCAACTGAGAAGTTCCGAAGAATGAATTGATCACAGAAGACAATGTTCTGGCGTTGATCAGATCCACCGGTGTAAATACTTCATTATCCCTTACGTTCATACGTTCCCGTATGGTACGGGCCATACGTGCCAAACCAACACCGAACTGTGCATATAATTGCTCACCCACGGTGCGTACTCGGCGGTTGCTCAGGTGATCAATATCATCTACCTCGCTCTTGCCATTGGTTAGTTGAACCAGTGTTTTGATGATGGCGATGATATCGTCTTTTGTCAGTACTTTTTTCTCGATAGGGAAATTCAAACCTAAGCGGCGGTTGATCTTGTATCGGCCAACTTCACCAAGGTCGTAACGCTTGTCTGAGAAAAATAATTTATCAATGATACCACGGGCTGTTTCATCATCCGGGGCATCAGCACCACGCAATTGCTTGTAGATATGCTGAACCGCTTCCAGTTCACTGTTAGAAGTATCTTTATTAAGGGTGTTGTAGATGATCGCATAATCTCCGCTTACTTCTTCTTTCTGGATGAACACGCTTTTCACATCCATTTCCAGGATCATAGCGATGTTTGATTCATCCAGGATTGAATCCCTTTCCAGGATGATCTCGTTTCTTTCGATGGAAACTACTTCACCGGTATCTTCATCCACAAAATCTTCAACCCAGGTACGAAGTACACGGGCAGCCAGGCGTTTGCCAATATTTTTCTCTAATGTTTTTTTATCAGCTTTCACTTCATCAGCCATGCCGAAAAGTTCCAGGATATCTTTATCTGTTTCAAATCCGATAGAACGCAATAAAGTGGTTACCGGGAATTTTTTCTTCCGGTCGATGTAAGCAAACATCACGTTGTTGATGTCTGTAGCAAATTCCATCCAGGCTCCTTTGAAAGGAATAACCCTGGCAGAATAAATCTTGGTTCCGTTCGGGTGAATGGATTGACCGAAGAATACGCCTGGTGAACGGTGTAACTGGCTAACAACTACCCTTTCAGCACCATTGATCACAAAAGTGCCTCGTGGGGTCATGTACGGAATATTTCCAAGAAATACATCCTGCACGATCGTTTGAAAATCTACGTGTTCTTCATCATTACAGCTAAGGCGGAGCTTGGCTTTTAACGGAACGGCGTAGGTCAGTCCCCTTTCAATACACTCGTCGATAGAATAACGCGGAGGATCCACGAAATAATCAAGGAATTCCAGTACGAAAATGTTACGGGTATCTGTGATAGGAAAATTTTCCTTGAATACACGGAACAGCCCTTCCACATTACGTTTATCGGGTGTTGTTTCTAACTGGAAAAAGTCTTTGAACGATTGAATCTGGATTCCGAGTAAATCGGGGGTCTCTGCCAGGAATTCAACTTTTCCGAAATTGATACGCTGAGCAGGATTTGATTTAGTTGCAGACATATTGTAATTAAAACGTTTTAGTGTGCGAAGGCCTTTAAATACAGTGTTTTACAGCATACGTGTTTACCTTTCGGCTTACAAGTGCCACTAACCCTAAATTAAAGGAGGGCAAAGGTACGGAAAAGTCTTTGTATTATTTCAGGAATTTTCCGAAATTTTATACATTGGTTTGGTTTTTGTAGAAATGGGACTTCCCTGAAAATACAAGTGCCGGAAATGGCCCCAAAAACAGCAAAAAGCCGAAGATCTCTCTCCGGCCTTTTTATAAAGCTATTTTAGTAAATTAAGCTACTTCAACATCAGCACCTGCTTCTGTTAATTTCGCTTTCAGATCTTCAGCTGTTGCTTTGTCAACACCTTCTTTGATAGGCTTTGGAGCGCCATCAACCAGGTCTTTTGCTTCTTTAAGTCCTAATCCTGTTAATTCTTTAACGATCTTAACAACTGCTAATTTGTTAGGGCCACCGCTTTTCAGGATCACATTGAAAGAAGTTTTCTCTTCAGCTGCTGCCGGGCCATCGCCACCGCCGCTAACAATAACTGCTGCTGCAGCTGGTTCGATACCATACTCTGATTTTAAGAATTCAGCTAATTCCTGAACTTCTTTTACTGTTAAACCTACCAGGTTTTCTGCTAATGCTTTTACGTCTGCCATAATGTTTGATTTTTTCCGGCTTCATATCCACCAGGGGCGAATCCGTCGGAGTGTTTAAAAAAATTTGTTTTTGCCATTTTTACCACCTGGCCAGGTGTGATTAATTTAATGTTTTTAAGCTGTTGCTTCCGGTGTTTCACCAGCTTCTGCAGCGGGTGTTTCTGTTGCCGGTGCTTCAGATACCGGAGCTTCTGCTGCTGGTGCTTCTGGAGCTGCTTCAACTGCCGCTGCCGGTGCTTCTGCCACAGGAGCTGCTTCTACCGCTGCAACAGGAGTCTCTTCCACCTTAGCTGCATCTTTGTTCTGTAATGCACCCAGTACGCGTTGTATTGGAGCCTGGAGTAAGCCAATGATATCGCCGATCAATTCGTTTTTGGTCTTGATCTGGGTAAGTGCTTTTAACTGGTTGTCACCTACAAATACGTCACCATTGATGAAAGCTGCTTTTAAAACAGGCTTTTCATTGTTGTTTTCTTTACGAAAACTACTGATGATCATTGCCGGATCTTTAGGATTCTCACTGAAAAGCAACGCTGTTACTTTGTGTAATGAATCGTAAACACCTGCATATTTTTCATTGTCGATGCTTTCCAGCGCCTTTTTGATCAAGGTGTTTTTAGCCACTTTCATTTCTACCTGCTTGTTGAAGCAATGGCTGCGCAATTTACCAACCTGTGCCACTGTAAGGCTTTCGGTATCGGTAATGTAGAAATTATTGTATTGAGAGAATTTGCCTTTCAGCAATTCTATCACTTCATTTTTTTCCTGCTTTGTCATAACAATTATTTTTAGATCCTTCGCTGCGCTCAGGATTAATTTTGAACAGATTTTGTATCAACCATAATGCCCGGGCTCATGGTGCTTGCCATGCTTACTCCTTTCAGGTAAGTTCCTTTTGATGTAGATGGTTTTAATTTGATGATTGCATTAATAAATTCCTGGCAATTCTCAGCTAGTTTTTCAGGAGCAAAACTTACACGCCCGATGGAAGCGTGAATGATACCCACTTTATCTACTTTGAATGCTATTTTACCTCCTTTCAGGTCATTAACTGCACCAGCAACATCATTGGTAACTGTACCGGTTTTAGGATTCGGCATCAGGTTACGCGGACCGAGTACTTTACCCAGTTTACCTATTTTAGGCATTACAGATGGAGTAGCTACAATCACATCAATATCTGTCCAGCCACCTTCAATCTTTGCAATGAATTCATCCAGGCCAACGTGATCTGCGCCTGCAGCTTTTGCTTCGGCTTCTTTATCGGGTGTACACAAAACCAGTACACGCTTGGTTTTTCCGGTACCATGTGGCAGGGAAACTGTTCCGCGGATTGCCTGGTCAGCTTTTTTAGGATCTACTCCCAAACGTACGTGCAGGTCAACTGAACTATCAAATTTTGTTGTATTTATTTCTTTAACCAAAGCTGTTGCTTCTTTAAGCGTATATGCTTTATTAACATCAACCTTAGTATTTGCTATTTTTCTAGCTTTTGTGATCATTGTTATAATAATTTAAGGTTGATAATTAATTTTCCCATGGAGCTTTACCATCAACAGTAAGTCCCATACTGCGTGCAGTACCGGCAACCATGCTCATAGCGCTGTTTATTGTAAATGCGTTCAGATCAGCCATTTTATCTTTGGCGATCTCTTCAACCTGTGCCCAGGTAACTTTACCAACTTTAACACGGTTTGGCTCTTTACTGCCACTGGTGATCTTGGCTGCATCCATTAACTGAACTGCTGCTGGCGGGGTTTTGATAATAAAATCGAATGATTTGTCTGCATACACTGTAATCAAAACAGGTAATACTTTTCCGGGTTTATCCTGTGTTCTTGCATTGAATTGTTTGCAGAACTCCATGATGTTGATTCCTTTGGAACCCAGTGCCGGACCGATTGGCGGTGCCGGATTGGCTTGTCCTCCTTTACACTGGAGTTTGACATAGCCGGTGATTTCTTTTGCCATTTTTTAATTTTTTTGGTGTTAACGTTTCCCTGCAATTACAGGGTAACTCCCAGGATGCTTTTTTTCAAGCAAATTCACTAAAGAACTATTTGGGGCGGCAAAAGTATGCTATTTTTTGATATTTCCAAATTGTTTCTGGCCGTGGAAGTATATTAACCTTGAATTTAAATAAAAGCCCGTCATTGACGGAATCAGGCACAAAAAAACCGCCCTGCTAACAAGGCGGCTTACAAACAGTTGGTTATGGTTCCTTACTTATGCGATTTTTTCAACCTGCATATAACTTAATTCCACCGGGGTGGCCCTTCCAAATATTTTAACCTGTACTTTTAATTTCTTCTTCTCATCGCTCACTTCCTCAATAACGCCGTTGAAATCGTTGAAAGGCCCGTCTATGATCTTAATGGTTTCACCAATGATGAATGGTTCACTCATGGTAACACCTCCGATATCGCTCAATTCATCTACTTTACCAAGCATTTTATTTACTTCGGCTTTGCGCAATGAAATGATATTTCCTTTTGATCCCTTTCCATCAGTTAGGAAGTGCATCACATTGCTGATATTGCTGATATGCTGTATAATATCATCATTCAACTTGGTATCAGCCACTTCAATCATAATATATCCGGGGTAAAAATTTCTTTCACGCATTACTTTCTTACCATTCACAACCTTATAAACCTTTTCTACCGGGAGAAATATCTGAACGATCACTTTTTCCCAGCCATTGCGGATTATATCTTTATCAAGGTATTCTTTGATTTTGCGTTCTTTACCGCTTACAACCCTGAGAACATACCACTTGCTTTCTTTTTCAGCCTTTTCAGGTGCTTTGGCCTTCCCTTCAGTTGCTGAAGTGATTTCAGCTAGTTGTTCTTTACCGGTTGTCTCTTCATTTTCCAATACTGTAGTATCTTCCATAATTACTTAAATAAAGAGTAAATAAATTTCATCGATCCGTTGGCAATAAAATCCATTAATGCCACTATTGCAGTGATAAATAATGTTGCTCCCAGAACGATCATAGTGGATTGTTGTAACTGTTCCCATTTAGGCCAGGTAACTTTTTCCGTTAACTCTATGTAAGATTCTTTTACAAAAACTGTGAATTTGTTCATAATACTAATTTGCTGATTTGCTAATGTGCTAATGTGCTAATGTGCTAATTAAGAGAAGTGCATTTGTATTAGCAAATCAGCACTCCATCGCATTATCACATTAAGTCGCACGGGCACTAGGATTCGAACCCAGATCAAAGGTTTTGGAGACCCGTATGCTACCGTTGCACCATGCCCGTAAGAAAGCTAAAAGCTATCAGCGGTTAGCCAATAGCTCTTAGCATTATTTTATAAAGATAGTCAATTATTATTAGTTAAGCCCTTTGGCAATAAGCTAACAGCTAAAAGCTAACAGCTATCTCTTATTTCAAAATCTCAGTAACCTGGCCGGCACCTACTGTACGACCACCTTCACGGATCGCAAATTTCAATCCTTTTTCCATCGCGATAGGCTGAATCAGTTTTACAGTCAGGTTTGTGTTATCACCCGGCATAACCATTTCAGTTCCTGCGTTCAATTCTACTTCACCCGTAACGTCTGTTGTACGGAAATAGAACTGAGGACGGTATTTGTTGAAGAATGGAGTATGACGTCCGCCTTCTTCTTTGCTTAATACGTAAACTTCTCCTTTGAATTCAGTGTGCGGAGTGATAGTACCTGGTTTGCAAAGAACCATTCCACGACGGATCTGGGTCTTTTCAATACCACGTAACAGTAAACCTGCGTTATCACCGGCTTCACCTTCGTCCAGTAATTTCTTGAACATCTCAACACCAGTACAGGTAGAAGACAATGGTTTTTCCATCAATCCAACGATCTCAACTGGTTCACCCACTTTGATACGTCCTCTTTCGATACGACCTGTAGCAACAGTACCACGGCCAGTGATAGAGAATACGTCCTCAACGCTCATCAGGAATGGTAAATCAACCAACCGTGGAGGCAAAGGAATATAGCTGTCAACAGCATCCATTAATTCGTTTACTTTGGCAACCCATTTTTCTTCACCAGCCAAAGCGCCGGTAGCAGAACCCTGGATGATTGGAGTATTGTCTCCATCAAAACCATATGAGCTTAATAACTCACGGATCTCCATTTCAACAAGTTCCAGCAATTCAGGATCATCAACCAAATCAACTTTATTCATGAATACCACGATCTGAGGTACACCTACCTGGCGTGCAAGCAGGATGTGCTCTTTGGTTTGTGGCATTGGGCCGTCAGTTGCAGCAACTACCAGGATAGCTCCGTCCATCTGTGCAGCACCGGTGATCATGTTCTTAACATAATCGGCGTGACCAGGACAGTCAACGTGTGCATAGTGACGTGTATTGGTAGCATACTCAACGTGAGCTGTATTGATCGTAATACCCCTTTCTTTTTCTTCAGGAGCACCATCGATATCATCATAATTTTTTTTCTCCGCTAAACCTCTTTTTGACAAAACATCGGTTATAGCGGCTGTTAAGGTTGTTTTACCATGATCTACGTGACCGATAGTACCAACGTTAAGATGGGGTTTATCCCTCTTGAAAGATTCTTTTGCCATTGTTTAATTTTTAAAATTTGTTTTGAATGTTGGTTTTCATTTAAAGTCTGTAAACCATTGACCAATATTTTTTTGTTTGAGCCATAGGTGAGAATCGAACTCACGACCCCTTCCCTACCAAGGAAGTGCTCTACCCCTGAGCTACCACGGCTAATAATTCTAAGCCATAGGTGAGAATCTAACTCAACGACCCTCCCGATATCATCGGGATGCTCTACCCCTGATGCGTTTACTCCCGACTTCTCGGGATACCACGGCTTGTAGCAAACCCCGACAGCGGTTTTAACCCTGTCGGTGGTTGCAGAGCACTTGAGCGGAAGACCAGGCTCGAACTGGCCACCTATAGCTTGGAAGGCTATCGCTCTACCAAATGAGCTACTTCCGCTTGTTAATTTGAAGATTTGAAAATGAGCCAATTTGAAAATTAGCAACCTATTCTTACCTCAAACCTATAAAAAAGAACTTTCCATATTCAAATTTTCAAATTGGATAATTTTCAAATTGAATTTGTGGGCAGAGTAGGGTTCGAACCTACGTACACTTACGTGAACAGATTTACAGTCTGTCGCCTTTAACCTCTCGGCCATCTGCCCTAATCTCAAAACTGAGCCGAAAACTGGAGT
>JAGPDJ010000174.1:0-1346 GCA_018057635.1 Ferruginibacter sp.
GCCCTGTAGAAAACCCGGATATTGCTATACGCCGATAATTTCTTGCGCCACATGGCATTGGGCAGGAAATTCGTGAACGACTGATCTACATTTGTGGTTGTTGGGAAAATCCGCTGGCTTTCTAAATTGGAATGTTGAAAATTCACTCCAACAGAAAACTGCTCATCTTTACTGGGCGACAGGCGGTAGCTGATACCGGCGTTGTGGGTAGTGATAGTGTTGTCGAACCTGTTGGAAAGCGTGGTGTCAAACTGGGTATATTTAGAACCGTCAAACAGGTAAGTCTGTTGGTCTGCTTTATTTTTCTGAAAGGACGGATTGTAATCAATCTGCAACTGTCCTTTTTTTCCGATTGGTTCGGTATAGGCAACGCTTCCACCAAGCGTATACCCGTTGGTGTTATTATCAGTAAACTGGTTTTGCAAAGAGTCTCTTGTAAATACGCCCAATGAATCATAATACCGGTATTTCGCATCTATTACAGATTCACCCACATTTTTTGTAAAAGTGGTATTGAATCCCAGCGACAAAGTTCTTCCCTTTTTAGGAAATGAATGGCGGTACATGATGTTGTTCCGGATGTTATAGCCATTCCTGTCTGAGTTGGAATTTGCCAGTGAGCTGTTCACCGAATCACCCACGGCATTGGTTGTACGCAATGAGGAAAGGGATGCTGTTTTATTATCCTGCAGGTTTACGCTTGGTATGATGAAAAGGGTATTGTTGGAATCTATTTTATATTCCAGCCTCATGTTGATGCGGTGGTTATTGTTCTTTGTATTGCTGTTTGCATCCTGGAATGAAAACTGTTTGGCTGCGCCCAGTGTTTCAATATTGGTAACTGATGCATTGTTGTTTGTGCTGTTATTATAAAAATAACTACCGGTTACGTTTACCTTCTTTCCCCATTTATCGCTGTAGTTAAAACCAAGTGCATTGGTTTTGCTGATACCACTTGCCTGGCCTACTGAAAAACTTTCCGATCCGCCCATGCCACCACCACGGCCTCCGCGGCCACCACCCGGTCCACCCCTGTTTGATCCGCCGGTTACACCTAACAAGTCTTGTGAACCAAAATTTTGTTGGTTAATATTGTTGAAATTGGCTACAACAGACAAGCGCCTGTCGCCTTTGAAAAAGCTCACATTGCCACCTGCAGCGTACCGTTCATCGGTACCATAACCGGCATAAGCACGACCAAACTGCCCGTTCTTGATGGCTGTTTTGGTTACTATATTAATAGCCTTCTGAGAATTGCCATCATCAAAACCTGTTAATTGCGCCTGGTCGCTGAGCCTGTCAAATACCTGTATTTTATCAACGATCTCTGATGGCAGGTTTTTTAA
>JAGPDJ010000174.1:1446-2841 GCA_018057635.1 Ferruginibacter sp.
TAAATATTTTCATATTGGCTAAATTTTAGAACTTTAGTGGCCTCATAATACCTGTTTTCAATATCTTGCAGCCCTAAAATTTATTGAATGGATTATAATAAGATTGTTTCAGTAACCGGATTAGGCGGTTTATACGAGTTAATATCTTCAAAAACAGATAGTGGCATCGTTCGGTCACTGGAAGACAACAGTACAAAATTTGTAAGCACACGTATACATAGTTTTTCACACCTGGAAAGCATAGAAGTATATACCGTTAAGGATAATGTAAACCTGGTTGAAGTGTTCACCGCTATGAAAAACAGCAGCGAAACATTGCCGGATGGAAAAGCAGATGCAAAAGCCATCAAATCATATTTTGAAAAAGTATATCCTGATATGGATTTTGAAAGGGTTTATGCAAGCGATATGAAGAAAATGGTGAAATGGTTTGATATCCTTTCCAAAAATAATATTGAGATCAAACAATCTGAAGTTGTTGAGGAAGAAACCACCACTGAAACTACGGCTAAAAAAACCAGCGCTTCCAATAAGCCTGCCGCAACAAAAACTACAGCAGTAAAAAGCGCACCTCCTAAAAAGATTAATTCACCGAGGAAGATGGCTTAATGATGTGAATAGTTGAAAGTGAAAAAAAAAATTTTCACCGGGGTATTCCAATCATTTTAAATTCAGTGTCCGCATGTATTCAGCAGATATAAAAAAAATTAGCAGGAGTTTTTTACCGGCAGATTTTACCGTTACCAATTGGGAAACACTGGAGCCCTATTTTAAAAACCTGTTTGACCGCGATATTTCTACTAAAGAAAAACTGGAACAATGGCTTAAAGACCAAAGTGAACTGGAAGCGGTTGTAAATGAGGATGCCTGCTGGCGGCAGATCAAAATGACCTGCGATACGGAGAATAAAAGCCTGGAAGAAGCATTTAATTTCTTCTTCATGGAAATTCAGCCGAAAATACAGCCATTCTCCGATGCATTGAATAAAAAGCTGATCCATTCCCCGCTGCTTCATGAACTGGATGCTGAAAAATATTTCACTTACTTGCGCAGCATAAGGAAAAGCATTGAATTGTTCCGGGAAGAAAATATTGCCCTGCAGGCTGAAGCAGCAGTATTGCAACAACAGTTTGGGCAGATTTCCGGTGCCATGGTGATCAGTGTTAACGGTGAAGAATACACGATTCAGCAGGCCGGTAAATTTTTAGAAAGCCACGACCGGAAATTACGGGAAGATGTTTACAAACAGATCCAGGAAAGAAGACTGAAAGACAAGGATAAGCTGGATGAATTATATGATAAACTGATTAAACTCCGGGACCAGGAAGCGCAAAATGCCGGTTTTGAAAATTACCGCGATTACCGGTTTAAAGAACTGGGCAGGTTTGATTATAC
>JAGPDJ010000174.1:2941-5872 GCA_018057635.1 Ferruginibacter sp.
CAGCATTGGATCTATGAGCATCCGCAACATACGCATGAAGAAAGAACAGGTATGTGGGTGTCCATATTAAATGAATTTAAAGATGATGTGATTGATTACAGCGGACTGGAAACTTACCGCAGCAATGCCTGGCAAAGGCAATTACACTTATTTGAAGTGCCTTTCTATTATATTGAATATGGTATTGCGCAGTTAGGTGCCATTGGCATGTGGATGCAATACAAACAAGACAAACAACAGGCGCTTGATAATTATTGCAACGCATTGAGCATGGGAGGTACGAAAACACTGCCTGAATTGTATAAAATCGCCGGACTTGAATTTGACTTTTCTCCAGAAAAAATTAAAGTGCTGATGGATTTTGTAGAAAAAGAAATGGCTCAAATGGCATAATCAATTTACCCGAAAGGTGAAATTTATTGAACAGGAACCAATCTGCGAATCCTGCATCTTGTTTCCTGTATCTTGCATCTTGCATCTTCTCTCCCCCTCACTTACATTCATCACAAACACCCGTAACCACCATAGCTGATTGCGCAGGCTTGAAACCCTTTGGCAATTTTACTTCAGGTACGGTTACATCATCCAGGCAAATTGTTTTATGGCAGTTGTTACAGATGAAATGTACATGATTGTCGTGGTGATGGCCTGCTGCGCAATTGTGTTTGCACAAAGCATATAAAACAGAATTGTCAGTTGTTGGTATCTGGTGAATGATTCCTTTGTCAACAAATGTTTGTAGTGTACGGTATACCGTTACCCTGTCGAATGCCGCATCAGTTTGCCTTTCAATATCTGCATGCGCCAGTGCGCCTTCTGTATCTAAAAAAAGGTCCAGAATTTTCTTCCTGCCTTCTGTTACGCTGAGGCCGTTCTTTTTTAATATGTCAAGATTTGCATCCATAATTATAATTACTAAAACTGTAAAGTAAATTTATTTAAAAGTCTTCGTCATTGCGAGGTACGAAGCAATCTGTATTTATTTAAAAGCTGGCTTAGATTGCTTCGTACCTCGCAATGACGGGTTTATATAAAAATTTATACTAAACTACTTATGTAGGGCTGTTGCTGAAACCATTCAGGAATCGTGTATGGTCTATTTTTTCCCGGAGCAGCCCTTTGATATCAATGATCAGCTTCTGTATCTCCTCTTCTTTTAACCCGTCATAGATTGCCCTTACACGTCCATATCGGTCAACCAATGCAAAAAACTGCGTATGAATGAACTGGTCTTCTACTCTTTGTGTGCTATCAGGCTTTCCATTGTCAATCATATAACCCTGCCGGGCCATTTTATACAAGGAAGCTTTGTCTCCGGTAATAAAATTCCAGTTTGTATTAATCGCAGGTGTTGCCTGGCTGTTTTCCAGGTTAACTATTTTATAAGCACCATCGTCTTTTTTTATCAGTATGCCATTGATCATTTTTTGTTCGTAGGCTTTCAGCAGCGGAATACTGTCTGTTTCCGGCATGCAGGTATGAGACAATATCAGGAAGTCTTTTTCATCTTTGTACTGATCATACACCCGGCGCATATTCGCATTCATTTTAGGGCAAATGCCTTTGCAGGTGGTGAAAAAGTATTCTGCCAGGTACACTTTGTCGGCAGTGGTTTTTTGCGAAACAATCTTGCCATCCTGGTTTATAAAACTAAATTCCGGTATAACAGGATTGATCACCGCCAGTTTTGAATCTGTAAAATTGTGCTCCCGGAAGATCATGAGGTAAAAAGCAGCCAGTAAAACAGCAAAGAACCCGATATATATCCACAACATTTTCTTTTTCATACCTAAAAATATTGTGCAAATTTACGCAGAATGTTGCCCCCATGGAAAATATTAGTTCTAACGAAATGCTAATACTTGCAACAATATTGCATTTTTCTTACCTTTGCCCTTCGTATGAATATTAAACTGAACTGGGACGGACTTGGTATTGCAACTTCCATTGCCTGTGCCATACATTGTGCTGTGCTGCCCCTTGTACTTTCGTCTCTTCCTTTGTTTGGGGTTAATATTATTCACAATGCATTTTTTGAATGGGCAATGATTGCATTGGCGTTTGTCGTTGGATCTTATTCCCTTTTTCATGGATATGTTAAACACCACCGGTCTTTTTTACCGGTAACAATATTTTCTATTGGTTTTGCATTTCTATTTACCAAACAATTCTTTCACAGCATTGAAAATTATTTTCTCATTCCTGCAGTTATCCTGATCGTTACAGCACATTACCTTAATTACCGGTATTGCCACCGGAGCAAATGTAATTCACCGCATCACCAGCATTAATTTTTATTCTGATTGTTTTACTCCTGCAGGTATTCAAGAAATGTATATCTTGATCCACTAATTTTACATCATGAAAACATTTTCCCTTTGTTTAATAGCTGCCCTTTTTTCCTTTAGTTCCTCGTTTGCACAATCGCCTGATGAAATTGATATTCGCAAATCCATGAATGAACAACTGGAAGCATGGAATAAAGGAGACATCAGCCGGTTTATGGATACATACTGGCAGAGCGATTCCCTGATGTTTATTGGCAAAAGCGGTGTTACATATGGCTGGAAAGAGACGAAAGAAAATTATATTCAAAGTTATCCTGATACTGCAGCCATGGGTAAACTTGATTTTAAGATCATAGAGGTTAAGCGTCTTTCTGTATTATATTTCCACGTAGTAGGGAGATGGCAATTAACCAGGTCAATCGGAAACCTTAGCGGCCATTTTACTTTATTGTTTAAGAAGATAAAAAACAAATGGGTGATCGTTTCTGATCATAGCAGTTAATTCATTTTATCTTTCCACTTACGCACCAGGTATTTTATAAGAAAATAAAAACTTATGAGGAAAGCTATATAAAAAACATAGTTTTTCCAGGTGGGTGAACCGTCGAAAAATGCATACCCGAGAAATATCCCGAAAAAAACA
>JAGPDJ010000175.1 GCA_018057635.1 Ferruginibacter sp.
AAAGTAGATGCACCAATGCATTGGAGCTCTCCGCGTGCAAGGGCCGGTTTAAATATATTAGATGCATCCAGCGAACCACTGGCTCCACCGGCACCGACAATGGTGTGAATTTCATCGATAAATAAAATTACATCCCTGTTCTTTTCCAGTTCATTCATGATGGCTTTCATTCTTTCTTCAAACTGGCCGCGGTATTTTGTACCGGCAACCAATGCAGCCAGGTCGAGACTTACCACCCTTTTATCAAACAAAACCCGTGAAACTTTTCTTTGAACGATTCTTAAAGCAAGTCCTTCTACGATGGCAGTTTTACCAACGCCCGGTTCTCCTATAAGAATGGGATTATTTTTTTTACGTCTTGACAAAATCTGCGAAACCCTTTCAATTTCATTTTCGCGGCCAACAATGGGATCTAAAGATCCGTTTTCTGCCAGTCGGGTAATATCCCTTCCAAAATTGTCTAAAACAGGCGTTTTGGTTTTTGCAGCTCCAGGTGCAGCTGCTTTTTGAGAGCGTTGCTGGCCACCATATTGCTTTCTTTCATCATCAAAATCGTCGTCTTCATTGAATTCTGCCTGTGGCGGATTGCTGGTTACGAACCCAAGTTCATTTTTAAATACATCGTAGTCCACGTCAAATTGGTTTAAAATCTGTGTTGCAATGTTTTCTTTATTTTTCAGGATAGACAGCATGAGGTGTTCACTTTCCACTATCGTACTTTTTAGTGCTTTGGCTTCAAGTACGGTAATCCTGATAACTTTTTCAGCCTGTTTGGTTAACGGAAGTGAATTGATATTGGCAATATTCTTTCCTGTTTTATCTTTTACGGCTATTTCTATTTCTTTCCGGAGTTCATACAGGTCTACATTCAAAGATTTCAATATCTTGACTGCAGTGTTTTCGCCATCCCGGATCAAACCTAAAACCAGGTGTTCGGTCCCTATAAAGTCATTTCCCAGCCGCAAAGCTTCTTCCCGGCTATAAGAAATGATTTCTTTTACTTGTGTTGAGAAATTATTATCCATTCAAGTAGTTTTAATTGTTACAATAATAACGAATATTTTTATCGATTGGTTCGCCCTAAAACCCAAATGTTGATATGTTGAAAAGTTAAAGTCTTTAAACTGAATTATATACGTGAAGTGACTTAAAAAAAAGTGAATCATTCGTTAAAAGAACAGCAACAAAAAATAATCAACCTGAAATCTTCCATTAAAAAAACATCATTTCAACAAAAAATAATTTATTTTTCAGGACTATAAATATTCAAACAATGGATGTCAAAATAGATACCAAAGAAAAATTCACAGTAATTACACCAGAACAGGCGCAAATCTCTGCTAATATGACAGCCGGATTACAAAAATTGTTGCTTTCTTATCTAAACAAAGACATTCCGCATATCATATTAAATTTAAAACATGTAACTGATATGGATGAAATGGCTCTGGATTTAATAGCCGGCATTCATACTCAGTTTTACGAACACAATGCTTCTTTTATTGTGTGTGAGTTGCAAAAAGGGATAGAAACCCTGTTTATTGATAAAAATATTCTTGATTTACTGAATGTAACACCAACTGAAAGTGAAGCTTGGGATATTGCCCAGATGGAAGAGATAGAGCGTGAGTTGATGAAAGATTTTGATAATAATACAGAATACTAAGCAGCTAATTGATTGCATTGAAAGTCTTTGCAGCAAATAATAATTAAAAACCGCATCCTTGTTTGCATTAACAATTTTAGGTAATAATTCAGCCGTGCCAGCGTTTGGCAGAAATCCGACTGCCCAGGTTTTACAAACCCAGGATGAACTTTTTTTAATTGATTGTGGTGAAGGCACTCAGCTGCAGTTATCTAAATATAAAATTCGCAGGAGTAAAATAAACCACATTTTCATATCGCACCTTCATGGCGACCATTATTTTGGATTGATCGGTTTACTTACCAGCATGAGCCTGCTAAGCCGTACACAAGACCTCCATTTACATGCTCCGCCATTATTGCAGCAAATCATTGACCTGCAATTACAGGCTGCCAGTACTACCCTTAATTACAAAGTTCATTTTCATCCATTAACCGGAGAAGGGGTGATTGCCAATACCAGCAAAATAAGTGTGGAATGTTTTCAGGTGAAACACCGGATAGATTGCTGGGGGTTTATTTTCAGGGAAATAAAGAATCCCAGAAGTGTAATTCCTGAAAGAGCTAAGTCATATGAAATACCGGCAGCCTTTTTTGAACATTTGAAAAAGGGAGCAGATTACAGAACAAAAAAAGGCGTGATCATTCCAAATGAAGAAGTAACTGTTGCCAATGCCAGTCCCAGGAGTTATGCTTATTGTGCAGATACGATCTATGATATTAGTTTAGCAGAAAAAGTTAAGGGAGTTGATCTGATGTATCATGAAGCTACTTACCTGAAAGAAGAACATATAAGGGCCGCTGAGCGGTTTCACAGTACAACCGAACAGGCAGCTGAGGTAGCAAAAAAAGGGGAAGTGAAAAAATTACTTATTGGTCATTTCTCATCGCGATATGAATTGCTGGATGAATTCCTGCTGGAAGCAAAGGAAGTGTTTGATAATACCGAACTGGCACTTGAAGGCGTTTGTTTTACTGTTTAATGACGGTGTTTAACCTGGTAATTTAACCCGTTGCCAGTAATCCATAAATAAAATTCAGCAAACCATTTTCTCCAGTATTGTTCATGGTGTTTCCCTTCAGGATCGCTGAGAAAATAAATCAGACCTGCTGATTGGTCACCCAGCATATCAGCCAACTTCAGTGAATTTAATATCATCGTTTCGCTTTCCTGTCCACCGGCATAAATAAAAAACTGCCCGTTGATCTTATATGCGAGCGAATCTGTCATTTTCATTAAACCGGGCATTATCCAGAGAGCAGGAGAAAATATTCCGCCCTTTCCAAAAACATGCGGGTAACGCAACATGGTATAATAAGAAATATTGGCGCCCAGAGAACTTCCTGCAATAATGGTATTTTCTTTTCCGGGAAGCGTGCGGTATTTTTTATCTATGTATGGTTTGAGTGTATGTGCTAAAAAATCAGCATAAGCTTCCCCTTCGGGTTTTTGTATATTTTCTGTTTCAAAAGGAGCATATTCAGTTAACCGTTCGGGTGAGTTTTCAATACCAACTACAATACCAGCATTGCTGCCATCCAGGTAAAGTGAATCCAGGCATTCATCTATTCCCCATTCGCCATTAAAGGAAGTGCTGTCATCAAATAGATTCTGACCATCCTGCATATACAAAACAGGATATTTCTTTTTACTGTTCTCATAACCGGGAGGCAGATATATCCATATCTTTCGGCTCCTGTTCAATTGCGGGATAAAAAAAGCGGTATCCATTACATGTACAGAATTACCTGCCGTACTTTTAACGCCTTCAGCAGGAAAATCATCTTTCCAGGCATCTATAGACATTTCAATGGCCGTATCTGAAACCAGGGATAATTTTCTGTTTTCAATATGCTTGCCATTGATCGCTGATTCACATTTATCCCAAATACCGCGGGTAAATTTAAAAAAGTAATCGCCTGAGGCAAGTCCCGTGATGTTGATGCTGTATTGATCGCCTGACCTGGTTAACCGGTATGACTCATTTCCGGGATCCCAACGGTTAAAGCTACCCGCAATAAAAATACTGTCAGCAGGATGTGTGGAAGGAATAGAACTGATGCTGATATGAAGGTTAAACTGTGCGTATGAAAAATTGTATGAAAACAACAATGCCAATAGCATTAATACCGGCATTTTAAACAAACCGGATCTTTCCTGTAATTGTTGTTTTAACTGCATTTAAAAAAATTATTCTCTGATAATATTTTAATTACCGGCCAATGGTAATAATACAAAAAAAGTTGTACCCGCACCCGGTTTTGTTTCAAACCATATTTCACCTTTTGCCTGTTCTACCATTCGTTTACACATGGCAAGCCCGAGGCCGGTACCGGATGTTTTGGTAGTAAAGTTAGGCGTAAATATTTTCGATTGCACTTCCACTGCAATACCGGTTCCGTTATCTGAAATACTGATAACCACATTATCATTGTGCAGGTATTCATTAACAGTAATTCTTGCTGTTGAATTTTCCGGCATCGCCTGGATTGCATTAAGGATCAGGTTTGTAAACAGCCTGTTGATATGTGTTTTATCTGCTTCAATGATTACCTTTTCGGGTAACAGGTGCTGGTAGAATTCCAGCCGGTTATTGGATGAATACAAATGCAGCACAGTCATCAGTGCTTCGTTTACATCAAATTTTTCTTTTTTCAGGTTTTCTATATTGGCAAACTGGCTGAATTCACCTGCAATATGATTCAGGTGATCTATCTGTTCAATAAGGGTTTTGGCAACACTTTCTGTAAGTTCCTTCACATTGGGCGCATTGTTTTCAATTGATTTCTGCAAATACTGCATACTTAATTTCATGGGTGTGAGCGGATTTTTAATTTCATGGGCAACCTGCCTTGCCATTTCCCGCCACGCTCCTTCCCTTTCCGTTTTTGCCAGCGCCACAGCACTTTCATCAAGCTTACTGATCATCTTATTATACTCTGCAACGAGGTCGCCCAGCTCGTCTTTCCTGTTCCATACAATAAACTCATTTCGTTTTTCCAGGTTAATCTTTTTCATCTTATCACTGATAAGCGCAAAAGAATTTGTGATGCGGTTTGTAATAAATAATGCAACAATACCGGCAATCAGGAATATAAATGCGTTGAGGTTTATTATTGTTACAAGAAAATTGGAAATCTCATTCTTAAGATTACTTTCTGAAGTAAAATACGGGATGTTCAGGTATGCATAATTGTTACCTGCTTCATCCAGCACCGGAACATAATTACTGATAAAGCTCAGTTCTCCAATACGTTCTTTCTGAAAATACTGTACTTCTTTATTTCTGTTGATGTGATAATAAGCCATAGGATCCATCTTGGTACTCAAAATCCCCTTTATATAAGGTAGTGGAAGTGAAGATACATTGAGGTTACCCTGCAGGTCGTATAGGTTTACATCTATTCCGTGTATTTCAGAAATTTTATTAATAGCATTTTCAAGGTTTTCCTGGAAATCCCTGTCAATGGTATTAAGGCTATTGACCATTTTCCACCCTTCACTCATATAACTCTTTACTTCATTTTCCATGATATGAATGGTACGGCTTAGTTTTTCCCTGTTATTGGCTTCATATCTGTTAACAAAGAACAATATGGTTGCAACTCCTATAACAAGGAAAGAAACAACACTTATAAAAATAATGGTGCCATGTATCTGGTTTCTAATAGTCAATTGCCAGTAACCCCTGAGTTTAGAAAGGCGCAGTTTTGAACGTATGAGCATATTTGCCATCCAGATCAGTCCCGCTAAAAGTAAAAATCCGCAGAACAAATAAGAAAACATGGTTATTGATTCTACCCACATGCTGTTCTTCTTTGCAATTACCACCATTTTATCTGCACCAGCGTAATACCATAGTTCATTGTAATCTTTTTGCTGTACCAGGTTAAACTGGCTTTGCTGTATCTTCTTTTTATTGATAGATGTTGCAAACGGGTAATCATTGTGACTGGTGATCAGTTTCCAGTTATTGTATATAGCGTAGGCATAAAGTGATGAATTTTCAATTGAATTATTCTGCCGCCGGCTGAATAACTGTGGCATCAGTGCGTCTCCCCTGAATTTCCGCGGGCTTGCGAGGATGAATACATACCCCAATGGGCTACCGGCAGTATCTGAGATCGTTTTTTTGCTGATATAACTGAAACGGTCATACGATTCATCGTAATACAATAAGCCGGGAATCTTTGTTGGCCTGGTCTGTGTTTTTAAAATGGTAT
>JAGPDJ010000176.1 GCA_018057635.1 Ferruginibacter sp.
CCAGATGAGGCAGATTTTTAACGTACAGGGATACCAGACAGAAATTCTGGCAGCGTCTATCCGTAACCCAAATCATATCATAAAATGTGCTGAAGCCGGTGCAGATGTATGTACCTGTCCGCTCGATTCTATACTGGGATTATTAAAACACCCACTAACAGATATCGGCCTGGCTAAATTTTTGGAAGATGCGAAAAAATTTGCGTAATTAATTGAAATTATATTAATTGCAAGGTTTAATTACCTTTTATCATAAATATATAATCCTGCACTTTTTCAATTTGGCTCACCCTGTCGGTGCCTTTTAAAGATGGTTGTGAAGTTATTTTAATGTCTTTATATTCTTTCATCTTTTTCACTTCATCAATGGCATTGTGAATATTTGCCGATTTAATTGCAAATACAACACCTTCAGCATTGGTCTCCATACTGGTAATGATACCAAGTAATTCGCCATTTTTTGTAATTACAGGAGATCCGCTGTTTCCTTCATTGGCTGTTGTGCTTAACTGGCAATAAATAGTATCCATCAAATAACCATTCTTGGCACTGATATATCCTTCTCCATAAACAATTTCCTGTTTGGGAAAGCCCAGCATAAATACCTGCTCACCCAATTTAGCATTTGATTTCCTGATAGAATAGGGTATAGGTGGCAGTTTTTTGAAATCACTGTCAGTTACTTTCAGGATGGCAAGGTCTGTTTCAGGATTCACATAAATTGCTTTGGCAACATACTGTTCTCCCTTGTTATTTTCTACGATCAGCTGATTCCTGGCTTCCTTAACAACGTGGGCATTGGTAATAATGAAATTATTATTGCCGTCAATCAAAAAACCGGTTGCCCTGAATTTAGCCTCAAGCCTGGGTTTAGGTACTACGATTGCTGTACTGGCATTCTTTTCAAGCTTATTTATTTTCTTTTCAATCTGCTGGTTCTTTATTTCCTGTTCTTGTAATTTATCAACAAGCAGGTTTAAATTTTCATTTTTCTTGATGCTGAATGCAGAAATCAGGCTGGCACTGATGATGGAAACAATACCGGCAATGGATGCAGCTACAGCGATCGTGCGTTTATAACGTTTCCAAAGATGAACAATTTTGGCTTTGCCCTGGAGTGGAGATTTTGTTACGAGGCCTTCGGTTATCAATTTAGTTTCAGTTTCCTGTAAAATATGCCTGAAATTTTTAGTGCTGCCATATCTTTCCAGTTCATTCAGGAAAAACAACTGTTCTACAACCAGTTGATCCAGTTCCGGGCTTTTTTTCCTTAATTCCTCAAAAAACAGCTTTTCCTCAGCGGTCATTTCACCCCTGGCAAACCTTTCAGCCGCATCTATCAGTAAAGTATCTTCCATTATTGTCCGTTTTTATATTGAGCAAAAAACAATTTTTTCAATCTCACCAGGCATTTGTATTTCTGGGTTTTTGCATTATCTGCATTGGTATATCCAAATTCATCAGCAATCTGCTGCATTTGTTTTTTCTGAATGTAATAAGCTTCCAGCAAGCTTTTACAGGGTTCCCCGATCTTACTCATGGCCGTTTCCATGATGCTGAAGTCTTGCTGGCGTTTTTCATGCATATCCAGATCCTCTTCAACAGGAATCACATCTTCTACATTTTCAGCCTGCCTGCCAAATCGCTGCATCTGTTGCAATCTTTTAAGCCATAACCTCCTGCAAACAGAGTATATATAGGTCTTTAACTGGCAATTGAGCTCAAAATCCGGGGATTTCGACTTTTCAAAGAGAACAATCATTGATTCCTGGAAAATATCAGCCGCATCGTCTGTGGTTCCGCTGTTATTCAGGATAAATGATTGAATCATGCTGTAATTATCCCTGTAAATCTGTTCAATAGAGGCTTTATCCTCTTTTGCCAAACCTTCCAATAAAGTCTTTTCCAGAGATATGTTACTCACTTATCTTGTATTAATACGTTTTTGATCCAATTAGTAACCCTAAACAACGAAAATAAAGTTTTTTAAAAAAGTTGGGTTACCTTTTTTTAATCCGGGTATTAAAGTGAAATTATAATTTTAAAACAAAAACAAACAAATGAAAAAGTTATTAGCAATTGCATTGATCGCTGCCTCTTTTACTGCATGTAACGAAGGCGAAAAGAAAACTGAAGAAACCACTACAGGAACTGATACTACAACTGTTGTAGTTCCAGCTACTCCGGCTCCAGACAGTCTTCAAACTACAGTTACAGACACTACTGTTAAAACAACTACAACTACTACAGCTGTAGATTCAACTAAGAAATAAGTTGTCGGCCCAGGGAATTGGCCCTTGTCAGCCATTCACCGGCAATAAAAGTTTATTTGACAAGCAATCGTAATAAGCCATATCGGTTCCCCGGTATGGCTTTATTTTTTGTCGTTTCTGTATATGTTCTTAATTTCGTAATCAAATGAAAGAAAACTATACATATATCCTGAATTATTATTACCCTGGTAATCAACCGGGATGATTTGTATAACCTGAAACCATTAAATATCAGTTTAACATATTAAATCCCGGCTTTTTGGCCGGGATTTTTGTATAAATACAAAAAAATGAATATAACTATTATCGGATTGGGATTGATCGGAGGATCCATTTCTTTGGCGCTGAAAAAAAATGGTATTAGTTTAAAAATTACCGGGGTTGACAATAACCCCGATCATTGTAAACAAGCGCTGAAACTGGCACTGGCGGATGAAATATTAGAACTTGAACCGGCTATTAAGCAGGCCGACCTGGTAATTATTGCCATTCCTGTAGATGAAACCTCAGCATTATTACCCCGGGTTTTGGATATCATTGAAAACCAGGTTGTGATGGATGTTGGATCTGCGAAATCGGAAATTTGCAAAGTCGTTTTTGAACATACTAAAAGAAGCAGGTTTGTGGCTTCTCATCCTATGTGGGGAACAGAATTCAGTGGGCCAGGAGCAGCAAAGGCAGATGCTTTTACCGGTAAAGCAGCAGTGATATGCAACCAGTTTGAATCGGATACTGACGCAATAGAAACAGTAGAAAAATTATATAAATTACTTGGCATGCATGTGGTTTTCATGCTTGCAAAAGAACATGACCTGCATACAGCTTATATAAGCCATGTTTCTCATATAACGTCTTTCGCCCTGGCAAACACAGTACTTGAAAAAGAAAAAGAAGACGATACCATCTTTGAACTGGCCAGCGGAGGTTTTGAAACAACCGTAAGGCTGGCAAAAAGCCACGCAGCCATGTGGGTTCCTATTTTTAAACAGAATAAAGAAAATGTGCTCGATGTTTTGAATGAACATATTGCCCAGCTGAATAAATTTAAAAGCTGCCTGGAAGAAGAAAATTATGAACAGCTGAACGAATTGATAACGCATGCAAATACAATTAAACGGATACTGAAATAATTGATTTTAACCGGGAGGCGTAGAGGCACAATTAATATTTTTCAAAACAAATAACAACCAATGATTTTCAGAGAAGCTTATACTGAAGATATAACGCAAATACAGTTTGTAAGAAATGCAGTAAAAGAAAATACGCTTTCCGATCCTTCATTGGTATCTGACCAGGATTGTGAAGAATTTATGACACGCAGGGGAAAAGCATGGGTTTGTGACGATCATAAAAAGATTGTTGGGTTTGCATTTGCCGATCTCAAAGAAAACAATATATGGGCTTTGTTTGTTCATCCTGAGTATGCCGGAAAAGGTATTGGTAAAACTTTACACAATATGATGCTTAACTGGTATTTTGGGGTTTGCCAAAAAACTGTCTGGCTTGGAACAGCACCGGGTACAAGAGCTGAAGTATTTTACAGGAAACAAGGCTGGACAGAAGTTGGTATGCATGGTAAAGAAATAAAATTTGAAATGACATACAATGAATGGTGTAACAGGCAGTCTGTATAGTTAAAATTGATTTCTGCTACTCAGAACATAGGTATACTTTTATAATTCAATGGGTATGATGTATGAATGATTTAATAAATAGTTTATGGAAAAAAAGGCCACTAATCATCAGTGGTCCATGTAGTGCAGAATCGGAAGAGCAGGTTTTAAAAACAGCCAGGCGCCTTGCAGACACAAACAAAGTAGATATGTTGCGGGCAGGTATCTGGAAGCCACGAACCAAACCCGGACTGTTTGAAGGAAATGGTATAAAAGCATTGGAATGGCTGTTGCTTGCAAAAAAGGAAACCGGCCTGCCAACTACTGTGGAAGTTGCCACGGCAAAGCATGTTCAGGAAGCCCTGCAACATGAAGTAGATGTATTGTGGATTGGTGCACGTACAACCGTTAATCCGTTCAGCATACAGGAACTGGCTGATTCATTGAGTGGTGTTGATATTCCTGTGCTTGTAAAGAACCCTATAAACCCCGACCTTGAATTATGGAGCGGTGCCATTGAACGCCTGCAAAAAGCTGGTGTGGAAAATATCGGCATGATACACCGGGGGTTTTCATCTTATGGAAACACAGATTACCGCAATGCACCAATGTGGCATATGCCAATAGAAATGAAGCGAAGGTTTCCGGAAATGATTTTAATATGCGATCCTTCTCATATTTGCGGAAACCGCACCATGCTGCAGGAAGTTGCACAAAAAAGCATAGATCTTGATTTTGACGGGCTGATGCTGGAAAGCCACATTGACCCTGATAATGCCTGGAGTGATGCCAAACAACAGGTAACACCGGAACGGTTGAACGAGATCATCACTTCACTGATATGGAGGAAAGGAAATACTTCGCAGCAGGAGTTCATAACTGCACTTATGCATTTGCGTGAGCAGATAAACCAGGTAGATGATGAATTGCTTTTGTTAATAGGGCAAAGGATGAAGCTGGCCGATAAGATTGGTGAGTATAAACGTGATAATAATATAACCATCCTGCAAACCAGCCGTTGGAATGAAATTCTGGACAGGGCATTCATCAAAGGAGAGAACCTGGGCCTGAGCAGGGAATTTATTATCAGGTACTTTAATGCAGTTCATATGGAAAGTATCAATCACCAGAATAATGTAATGAATAGAGAATAGAGAATAGAGAAAAGTGTAAAGTGTAAAGTGTAAAGTGTAAAGTTTATAGTTTATAGTTTATAGTTTATAGTTTATAGTAAGAAGTTAAATTGAAAGGTACAGGAATTGTAATTATAGGAAAGAACAAAAAATATTTTTTTAGATAAAAGCGCTGCAGTTAAGTGATTAAACCCGGTTATGAATAAAGTTGAATACATATTTTCACATGGTACTGTAAACTGCCTCTTTGATGAACAGTTTAATGAAACATCCATCGGTTGTAATAAAGAACAGGTTATTGTAATTACTGATGATCATGTATTAAACCTGCATGCTGAAAAACTGGAAGGATTCCGGGTAATTTCCATAAAGCCGGGAGAGCATAATAAAACACAGGCAACTGTTGATGACATCATCCGGCAATTGCTGAAAATGGAAGCTGGAAAAGAAACCATGATTATAGGAATGGGGGGTGGGGTAGTTACAGATATTGCAGGTTATGTGTCTTCTGTTTACAAAAGAGGAACCCGGTTGGGCCTGGTACCTACCACAATTTTGGGAATGGTAGATGCTGCTATTGGGGGTAAGAATGGTGTAGATGTGGGGATTTATAAAAACATGGTAGGCACGGTGTATCAACCCGGATTTATATTATTTGATTACAGTTTTTTACAAACCTTGCCTGTAGATGAATGGATAAACGGATTTGCAGAGATCATTAAGCATGCATGTATAAAAGATAAGCTGCTTTTCTATATGCTGGAAAAATATACATTGCAAGAAATTCAGGCAACCAGCACACTGCTTGCTTCATTGATTGAGCAGAATGTAGC
>JAGPDJ010000177.1 GCA_018057635.1 Ferruginibacter sp.
ACAGTAGTTATACCCCCTGCTGCCGCTGCCTGTGTAGCAGTATCAAAGCCTTCCCAATCTGTTCTTCCAGGTTCATTGATATGTACATGCGCATCAATTATCCCGGGCATTAAAACAGCATCACCAACATCTTCTGCTTGTTCAAGTTTGTGAAAATGAATGCCGGTGATAACAGCATCTTCCATACAAACTGTTGCCGGCTGAAGTTTACCTTCCAGCCAACAACGCGTACTGTAAATGCTGAATTTATTGCTCATGGGAGGTATTAGTTAATAAGTTTACTGGTTAAAAAATTTATAGGTTTACTTGTTTGAATATAAGGCCATTAAAGTTTTTTCCGGAGTCATGGGAGCTGAAAAAGGAATGTCACTGTGTGGATTAAACGCTTTTATTGCATTCCGTAATGCAAAGAAAGTGCCGATACCATACATCAGCGGTGGTTCTCCAACAGCTTTTGAGCGGAAAATGGCCAGGTTGTCATTGGTTGTTTCCAGGAAATGAATATCCAGTTCTTTTGGTACTGAATAAATATCCGGAACTTTATAAGTAGAAAGTGCGTTGCTGCGTAACCTGCCTTCCTCATCATATACGATCTCTTCCATAGTCATCCATCCGATTCCCTGCACCAGTCCGCCTTCAATCTGTCCCCTGTCGATTAACGGATTCATGGATGTTCCAAAATCATGTACCAGTTTTACAGCATCAATTTCATATATACCGCGAATACAATCAACCGTAACAGTTGTGAATGCTGTACCATACACATGATATGCAAAAGGATGTCCTTTTTCAACAGTATTGTCGAAATTAATACCAGGTGTTGCATAATGGCCATGTTCACTCAGGTTAATACGTTTAAGGTAACTTGCGTTCACCAGTTCATCCCAATTTAGTGAAACTGCTTTTTGATTTACCTGTACTACTCCGTTCCTGATTTCAACAGCAGCAGCATCACATGCAAGAATCTCTGCAGCAGAAACCCTTAACCTTTCCAGAATTTTTTCGCAAGCTATTTGTACAGCTTTCCCATTCAGGTCGGCTGTGGCACTTGCTGCTGAAGGAGAAGTATTGGCAATTCGGTAGGTATTGGTTGAATTAACCCTGATCTTTTCCGGTGCGATGGAAAATATATTTGCTGCCACCTGCAGCATTTTGGTATTTACTCCCTGTCCCATTTCCACGGCGCCTGTACTAATGTTTACACTACCGTCGAGGTATACATGCACCAATGCCCTTGCCTGGTTCATGAGTATTTTTGTGAAGGAAATACCGAAACAAATTGGCATGAACGAAAAGCCTTTCTTAAATAATACTTGCTCATTGTTAAAACGAATGATATCATCCTTTATCTTATTTATTTCATACAGGTCAATTGCTTTTTGCCAGCATTCATTGGCTTCGCTTGCTGCTTTCTGTCCGTAAGGAAATTCATCTCCTGTTTTAACCAGGTTCTTTTGCTGAATTTCGGCAGCAGGAATACCTAAAGCATCCGCAGCTTTTGCAATGGCAGCTTCTATTACAAACATTCCCTGCGGACCGCCAAAGCCGCGAAATGCAGTATTGGGTGGCAGGTTGGTCCTGCAGCTGAAGGCTTTAGCTGTTACATTGGGTACAAAATAACTATTGGTACAATGAAATAATGTACGTTCAAGTACGGCCGGAGAAAGGTCGGCAGAGGCGCCGGCATTCTGGTAAAAATTAACCTCGTAAGCAAGAATCTTCAGATCTTTGTCGAGCCCTATCCTGAAATCGGAACTGTATGGATGACGTTTTCCGGTCATACGCAAGTCTTCCATGCGGTTAAGGCTATACTTTACCGGCTTTTTTAAAAGCCAGGCAGCCAATGCACAAAAAACAGCCCAGGATGTTGCCTGGTCTTCTTTACCTCCAAATCCGCCACCAAGGCGAGTTGTATCAACTTCAACGCGGTGCATGGCAATACCCAAAACTTCGGATGAGTGTTTTTGAACGGCTGTTGGACCTTGTGTAGAAGATATTATTCTGATGGAATTATTTTCTCCCGGTATGGCATAAGCGCCCTGCGTTTCAATATACAAGTGTTCCTGTCCGTTAGTTTCTGCCACTCCTTCAAAAATATGTGTACAATTTTCAAATGTATTTTCACTATCTCCAATCTTGAAAGTACGTGGCGGCACTATCAGTGAACCATTAGCATGAGCGGTCCGTGGATTTGTGACCACAGGATATTTTTCTATCTCTATTGTTATTTTTTTGACAGCTGCAGCGGCAATTTCAGCAGAATCTGCTACAACAAGCACAACAGGCATACCCATGTAATGAACTTCATCAGTGGCCAGTAATGTTTCATCAGGTATAATTCCGCCAATCTGATTCTTTCCGGGAATATCCTTGTAAGTGAATATCCCTACTACTCCTTCCATAGAAGCTGCTTCGGTAATATTAATTTGTAAGATTTTACCATGAGCTACAGGTGAACCAAATACCGATGCAAACAATGTTCCATTTACGAGTGGAATATCATCCAGGTAAACTGATTCGCCCCGTGTATGTGTAAAACTGTCTATATTTCTGATGGACATATTTATATTTTTTGCACAACATCTTATCCTGCATTCAACCAAGAAGTTATTGTATTAAACATGAATAACCTCCCCGGGTTTTAATACAGGAAATAATTTAATAAAGTGCGCCTTTATCAGTTGTGATAACAACAGGCGTTTATATGCTTCCGTTCCGCGTGTGTCACTGATCGGTTTAATTTCTTCCTGAGCCAAAATAACCAGTTCACTGATCAGACTGGCAGAAACCTGTTTTCCTGCAAGGAAGCTGCTGCATTTTTGTAAAAACAGGGGAACCGGGCCAACACCACCGGCTGATAAGCCTGCCTCCGTTATTATATCATCCTTCATTTTTAAATGAATTGCAGCATTAACACTGGCAATATCGAGATGTGTTCTTTTACAAACTTTTTCAAAATTAAACAGGTCATTTTCACCGGGTAATTCAAAGTGGATTTTTTTAATATACTCTCCGGGTAATTTATCCAGCGTTTTATACCCTTTATAGAAATCAGCCAGTTTTAACTGCCTTTGCGCATTGCCGTTATTAAGTATGACAGAAGCTTTCAATGCAAGAAAGAAAATAGTAAGGTCACCTATCGGAGATGCATTGGTAAAATTACCGGCTACTGTTGCCATATTTCGGATCTGCGTAGATGAAACCAGTTTGATATATGCTTTCAATCCAGGAAAATGATCCCGGAAAATGGAAGAACCTGCTATATCGGCAACAGTAACTGAAGCTCCCATAATACAATTATTGCCTTCTTTAAAGATACCCTTTAATGATTTTTTATCATAAAGAAATTCGATCTCCTCAGCTGCAATGGTATCATGCTGCTGAACATAAATATCTGTTCCGCCGGCTAGGAATTTTGCATCTTTTTTTATACCGGAAGTTCCGGTTATGTTAACCTGCAAATTGAGCAGCCTGTCTTTTATTCCAAGGAAATAAGCAGGAACCATGTTGTTTTCAACTGCAAACTGTATCGCGTTTATGCCATTACGTTTTTGCATTATTTCATTAATGGAAGCGGCTGCCCTTTCAATGGATTTATATCCTGTACACCGGCAAATGTTCCCATTCACCGCATCAATTGCATTTGAATAAGAAGGATCATTTTCATTTATACAAAACCCTGCCAGGGATACGATAAACCCGGGCGTACAAAATCCGCATTGTGTTGCACCTTCATTTGCAAATGCCTGTTGAACTGCATTCAGACCATCAACGTTTACACCTTCAATTGTTACAATATGTTTCCCTTTTGCATTAGCGATAGGCATCAGGCAACTTGTGGCACTGTAGTAAACAAGTTTATCATTCACCATTTCTCCAACTAAAACGGTGCATGCACCGCAATCACCTTCCCGGCACCCTATCTTTGTACCGGTGAGCTGTTTATGGTAGCGGATAAAATCCAGCAGCGTAATACCTGGTAAATGATCTGTAGTTACTTCCTTTTGATTTAAAATAAATTGTAGCAAGCAGTATCTTATTTTTAATTGATAAAGTTAAGATAATTGAATAAATGAAATTGCAACCAAATAATGTATATAATATCCGGGTTTATTACCGTTTAATAGCATTATGGGTAATATGTGAGGCCTTTGCAGGTGGAATTATGCATGGCTTAAAACTTCCTTTCACCGGGCTAATTGTAAGCAGCCTTGCCATTACCTGCATTATCCTGATTGCTTATCATACAAAATCGGGAACAGCTATCCTTAAAGCAACCGTCATTGTTGCCATATTCAAATTAATGCTGAGCCCGCACAGTCCGCCTACTGCATACATTGCCGTTTTTTTCCAGGGACTGCTTGGGCAATTATTATTAAACAAGCCCCGTTTTTTTAAGATTGGAGCTGTAATACTTGCAGTAACTGCACTTATTGAATCAGCTTTGCAACGTTTACTTGTACTCCTGGTCGTTTATGGCAATAATTTATGGGATGCTGTAAACCTGTTCATTCAAAAAATTACCAATGAAAAGAATCCGACAAATTACAGCCTGTTTATTGCCGTTATATATATTCTATTACATGCAATAGCAGGTATTTTTGTTGGCATTTATGCTGTAAGATTAGCAAGATCAACTGTACGAAGTGAGCCAGCTCAGCAGGATTATATATTCACAACAACTGATCCTGAAAGCACGACGATAACTCCCAAAAAAAATAAAGGGAAAAAACTGAAATGGATTTTTGTAATAATATGGTTGATTTTAATTTCCCTGTATATACAAAGCTGGCTTCAACCGAGTCAAGCGGTTTTGCCAAAAAATATTGTTGTAAACATGCTTATACGTTCATCCTTTATCCTGTTAACCTGGTACCTGATGATTGGACCAATGATGCTGCTATTGCTTAAAACTATACTCAGATCTCAAAAAATGAAATACCACAACGAGATCAATGAAGTAATGATACTGGTACCAAAAACAAAATATATTTTTTATAAAAGCATCCAGTTTTCTGAAAAGGAAAAGGGAACCAGGCGGATAAAATTATTTTTTAAAACCTTACTGATAAATGTAATGCACGATTAGGAATTATAAATAAATGCGACCATTCCCTGTTCAGTACTTCATTTGAAATAAAAAACCATACGCATAAAAATCAGTATACAATTACATCAGTATGTTCCTGCTGTACCGGCGAATTTGATTTAGGTAGGTAGATAGACAATATCCCATCTTTATATTCTGCTTTTACAAAATCCCGTTCAACATTTTTAGGTAAAATGATATTCCTGTTAAAACATTCATAGTTGAATTCATGTAACTGGAATTTTTCCGATTCACCGATCTGAACGTTTTTGTGGAGGGCAGAAATGGTTAAAGTATTGTAATCTATATGAATAAAAAAATCTTCCTTTTTAACACCAGGAATTGCAGCCACAACTTTAAAATAATTATTGCATTCACTAACATTAATGAATGGCTGCAGTGCAGATCCCTCATGCGCTTTTTTCAGCTCACTCATTAACTCATCTGTATCCAGAGATGGTTTATATTCACCGGGATATAGTGTACAATTGTTTATCTGAAATTGATAGGCTGTTTTCATAAAATAATTTTTTTGAGGGATACCAATCAGCACACGATAATAACATTAACTGCTCTTAAAGTTAAATACAAATACAATCAAATGTATCAATCAGGCCGTTAAAATATTCCCCCCGTTGCTAACATTTATAATAGATCATTCCCTGAAACTAACAGCACTGAAACTAAAGAGTAATATATAATATGGAAATGATAGCCTAATTTCTTTATAATGTTGTGATTTTCCACTGATTACCCAATA
>JAGPDJ010000006.1 GCA_018057635.1 Ferruginibacter sp.
CTTTTACATCCAGGGGATCTTTTGTGTACCAGGAAAAAGATATACCATAATCACCTGCCTCTATGAGCAGGTGAAATCTTTCATTTTCTTTTTTATCGGGCAGTATATTAAAAGCAGCTTTCAAATAATTTATTTAGGCAGGCAAAATAAGATATTTTTGCTGACTTTATGGAAAGTTCAGCAGTTATAAATGATTTAAAGGTTAAGGTAAATGATCGCCAGATACTTTCTATAGCATTACCTATTACACTTGCTATTCTTATTCCCCAGATCAATATGCTTACCAACAGCATTTTCCTGGGCAGGTTAAGCAATGAAGCATTGGGCAATGCCGGTATAACAGGCGTATTCTACCTCATTTTTGCTGTAGCCGGAAACGGCTTAAACAATGCATTACAAACTGTTTTTTCAAAGTATGCAGGCAGTGGCGACAGCAGTATGTTTAAAACCATTTTAACCCAGGGTATCCGCATTTGTATTCAGTTTGCAATAATCTGTATCCTTTTTACCTGGCTTATTGCCCCATTTATCATGAAAGCAGTTGCTGAGCCCGCAGCTTATCCGCAGGAAATGAGTTTCCTTAAGATCAGGATACTTGGGTTACCTTTTTTATTTCTTTTTCAAATGGGCAATGCTTTTTTAGTTGCTTCACTTAACAGCAGGTTTCTCATGATCGGTTTTATAGTGGAAGCCCTCATAAATGTATTATTCGATTACCTGCTTATTTTTGGCAAAGCGGGCTTCCCGATGATGGGTTTTAATGGTGCTGCTGTAGCATCTGTTATTGCCGAATTTTCAGGAATGATAGTGGTCTATTCTGTGTTGTTTATCACAGGCCTGAAAGCAAAATACAAGTTGCTCGGAGATTTTAAATATGATAAAAAAACGAGCAAGGAAATTTTTACCGTATCTGTTCCACTGGTGATGCAGTATATTATCAGCGTAACCACCTGGCTTATTTTCTTCCTGCTGATAGAATCAAAAGGTGTTATGGCAAAATCTATCAGCAATGTGATGCGCAATGTATTTGGGCTGGTAGGTGTATTTGTTTGGGCGTTGGCAAGTACCAGTAATGCCATGGTTAGTAACCTGATGGGCCAACAAAGGGAAGATAAAATAATTGAAGCAATAACCCGGATCACTTACTGGAGTGCAGGATTGTGTGCTTTTACATGCCTGTTGCTTAATATATTCCCCGAAATGTTCTTTAGCCTTTTTGGCCAGGATGAAATATTTGTAAAGGAAAGTATCCCGGTGGTGCGGATCGTGTCGCTGGGACTGATGTTCATGAGCATTGCCAATATCTGGCTGAACGGTGTAACCGGTACCGGTAAAACAAAGGTGAACCTGTTAATTGAGGTCATTGCCATTACCTTATACCTGATTTACACCTGGATATTCATGAAGGTAAATTACATCTCACTGGCTATGGCATGGAGCAATGAATTCATATACTGGACGTCCATTTTTGTAATGGCATTCTGGTACCTGAAAAGCGGTAAATGGAAAACGGCAAAAGCATGATTACTATTTAGTGTAATGGTAACCGTTATGAATCGGTATTGTTTTTTTCTTCCATCCACTTGTTTCTTCCCCATCCGGGAATTACATGTTTTTCACTGTGATAGGAAGAACGAACCAGCGGCCCGCTTTCAACATAATCAATCCCAAGCTGGTAACCAATCTCCCGGTATTCTGCAAACTCATCCGGGTGAATGAACCTATCTACCGGTAAATGATTTTTTGTTGGCTGAAGATACTGGCCGATCGTAACCACATCAACGCCGGTTCCGGCAAGGTCTTTCAGTGTCTGAACCACTTCTTCCTTTGCTTCTCCCAGCCCCAGCATAATGCCGCTCTTGGTGCGCATACCTCCTTTTTTCAGGATATTCAGTGTTTCCATACTCTGCCAGTATTTGGCCTGTATGCGAACCTGTTTGGTGAGGCGTTCGGTGGTTTCAATATTGTGGCTCACCACTTCTGGTGCAGCATCTATGATACGCTGTATATTTTCTGTTTGTGCCTTGAAATCCGGGATCAGTGTTTCAAGGGTTGTTTGAGGATTTAAAGCTTTTACAGCCCTGATGGTATTCTGCCAGATGATACTGCCGCCGTCTTTCAGCTCATCCCTGTCAACGGATGTGATCACAGCGTGTTTAACTTTCATCAGGTGAATAGCTTCGGCTACGCGTTGGGGTTCATCCCAGTCAACATCTTCCGGTTTGCCTGTAGCAACTGCACAAAAACCACAGCTACGCGTACAGATGTTTCCCAAAATCATAAAAGTGGCAGTGCCGGCACCCCAGCATTCGCCCATATTCGGACAATTACCGCTTTCGCAGATGGTATGCAGTTTATGCTGGTCTACCAGGTTACGAACGTGTTTATATTCTTCACCAATTGGTAGTTTTACACGAAGCCAATCCGGTTTTTTTGGTTTTTGCGCTGCTGTTGCTGTTTCACATGCCATGAAAAAAGTTTGAAAGACTGATAAATCTGATAATTTTCCGTTGTTATTTTCTTCGGCCAAACATAACGGCTATGTATGCCGAAAAGAAAAACTGGTTTTGTTTTACATTGATAACCTGCTGAATCTTTTTTGTATAAAATTCACCGATTACACCCACTTCAATGGCCGATACCACTTCATTGTATTTGCCATAGTCAAACCGGAGCGCAGGTTTTGCATAAAAGCCGGGTGTTACTTTCAGGTATTTCCATCCTGTTCCCAGGTTTGGCCCGCCGATGTATGTAGATGGTTGTAAGAAATAATCTGTGCTGTCTGGCGAATTATACTGAACAAATGTGCGTTGGCCATTCTTATTTACCTCAACCATATACGGACGTAAAAGACCTGCTATGAATCCGCCACCAACATTACCTGTTATACTTACTCCATTCTTGTTCCCTTTGTTGCCAAAAAGAAATTGTTTTTGAACGCCGAGTTTTACCGGGTAAAAGAAATTTATTTTGCCATAAATGATTGGCGCTGTAGTAGAAAAATTTACTTGTTGCTTTTCATCTTTTGGATGTTTGCGTTCTGTTATCTCCAGCTGGAACAACATGGCTTTTTTTACTGTCTGTGCCCTTCCTATCTCAAAAAATCCGCCATATCCGTCACTGGTGAGTTTTGCACCAAAAGCCGTATGTTTTTTATATTTGATAACCCCTTCTTCTTCCTGTTTTACTATTGCGTTGATGCGCTGGCGGCGCTGTTCTTTCCTGGATGCCTTTGGTTTTTCCTGTGCCAGTAAGGGCAGGAACATCAAAGTTGCCATCGCCAATAAAATTAATTTCTTCATGTATACTGTTTACTTGAGTAAATTTATGCAAAAATACGGTGATGTACATTAAGTTTGATCCAAATATCAACTGAACTGCTGCATCTGCTGTTTACAAATTAAAAAAAACTGATATGACGGCTTCCATAATTTATAAGGGGGAACTTCGTTGCGATTGCACACACATTCAAAGCGGAACAGTTATTGAAACAGATGCACCAACAGATAACCGCGGGAAAGGCGAAAGGTTCAGTCCTACTGATACCGTTTGTGTAGGTTTAGGAACCTGTATGATCACCACCATGGGTATCAGGGCCAATGATATGCAAATTGACCTTTCGGGAACAAAACTTGCAGTTACCAAACATATGTTCAGTGAACCCAGGCGAATAGGAAAAATTGAAGTACTTGTACAGTTTCCGCAACATTTAAATTTATCAGAAAAAGACAGGTTCATTTTGCAGAAAATCGGGGATAATTGCCCGGTTATGAAAAGCCTGCACCCGGATATACAGGTTGAGATTGAGTATAGATGGTAGAAGTTTGGGGATACGGGATACAGGGTTCTGGATATTTGCCTTTTTATGCAATTTTATTTTAGAATGCTGTTCCCGATGGCACATTGAAGGCATCGCTTTTGGTCGCAATAAAAATGTTTTAATTGTATTAATGCCTGTGAATCATAAGCAGAGTTGTTTTCTATTCCCATCTTTTTGAATGCGGCGGTAATATTGTTCTGTTCTGCAGGCAAATCTGTTAACCATTGTATTGCCTTATTGATGTATTTCTCATTGTTATATACCTGGCCGTAAGCATGAATCATAGGAACAACCGTGTTTATCATGATGTTCCTGATCATATGTTTACCTGTATTTTTTATTTTGAAAGAAGTTGGCACATCAAAAAGGTAATGGTAATGCCAGTAATCGTTGGCAGAAACGGATAGAATCTTTTCAATGGAAGAAATACCGGTTGCCTCAGAAAATTTTGAGAACAAATGATCATTATTGTAAATAAGATTGGCCAGTTGAGATAGCCTGATGGTTGGAAAATTTGCAGGTCTCATTCTAAGTAAATACAATGGTGCATGTGGATTTTTTAGTTTGTATTTATGTTGGAGGAAAATAAATTCTTTCTGCAGCATAGCCGGGTAATCTTCTTCAAATGGCTTGTTGAGTAATCCCGCTTGCCCCATTAATATTGCCTCCAGTTGAATAAATTGGTGCCGGTGCTTACCAAGAAGATTCAATGGTATGCTCCGGGCAATTTTTTCAAAAGCATCACTGTTCACTTTTGCTCCTAAATTCCGGGCAAGCATCCACCAACAGGTTTCTTCCCAGTTCATTTTATTAAGCTTCAAAAAATTTTCTACCTGTATTGTTTTTGTTTGCAGGCGTTCGGAAAGTAACCTTGTTTTCCAGGCAAGTAGGTTAATGGATTCAATATTCCGCAACTGGTTTTCACAAGGAATCAATTTTGTGCCATGCATCAGGTTATTGTATTTATCCAGTAACAATTTTGGTACAATATGCTGCAATTCCAGTGCAGGAAATGGAAGTTGCGGTTCCATATCATTTATCCATACAACATGCAAAATAACATTGTTGTAATTACTGTCCTGGCTGTGTTTGTGCACTAACCACTCGCTTGTTCGGATATGAAGTTCTACGCTGCCAGCCCATATTGTGCCATCTACTTTGATCTTTGCATTTAGGAAATCGGGCCCCTGGTTTGTATTGTATGTACCAGGATTGATGATTTGTAAAACCTGACTCGTTGTAGTATGTAGCATACTGCTGCTGAAATAGCGGAATTGCCAGATGTATTGTAATAATCTTTCGGTCATGTGTAGTTTTATTTTTGATCTTTGAGAGATCAAATTACACAGGAGACAAAGTAAAAATGGAAGTAAAACAACCGTTTTAAAAGAGATTTTAACGGAAAGAAAACTGTATTAAAACACTTTACAATAAATTTAGTTCCCTTATAACCCGGCTAACCGGAAGGCCCATCACATTGTAAAAATCACCGTTTACAGACTTGATACCGGTAACGCCTATCCATTCCTGTATGGCGTAAGCACCGGCTTTATCATAAGGTTTATAATGATCTACATAATAAAATACCTGATCTTTTGTAAGCGTATGAAAATTTACAAAAGTGGTATCTGCAAATGAAATTTCCCTGCCGTTGAATAAAATTACCACACCGGTAATAACACGGTGTTCCTTACCAGAAAGTAATTCAAGTATACGGATAGCATCATCCCGGTCGGCAGGTTTGCCAAGGATCATGTCATCACAAACAACAATGGTATCTGCTGCAAGTACCGGGATTTGCTGATCAGTTTTTGCTGCAACAGCAAGGGCTTTGTTCCTTGCTATAAAGACAGCGGTTTCATCAAATGATAAACCGGGAGGGAATTTTTCATCTGTATCTGAAACCATTACATTGAATTTGATCTCTGCCCATTCCAGCAATTGTTTACGGCGGGGCGATTGTGATGCAAGTATGATTTTATTTGTAAACAAAATAATTTGACTGGATTAAGAATAAAATTTGAAAAATAACATGGATAGAATTCCCGTTAACATAACTAGTTTAATGATACTGCTGATGCGGTGATAATCGGCCGGTATTACTGCAGCCTTCAGTTCTTTTAATATAAACAGCAATGGCAGTATGATGAAAAGAATGCAATAAACTGCGCTCAGCCACCAACCCGACTGCCACACATATATTTGTATGATTGTAAGGGATGCTGAACATACAATGATCCATACAGCAGTAAAAACCTTGGATGCAGGTACTCCCCATTCTATGGGCATGGTTTTACAATGATATTTGGCATCACCATGCATATCTTCCAGGTCTTTTACCACTTCTCTTATCAATGAGAGTATAAAAGCAAAACCAGCATATAGTATGGTAAACTTGTATAATTTTTTTACATCAAATGCATAACTTCCTTCATGCCATCCATTATAATTTATTATGGCAGCGCCGGCAAAAAAATACACAACAATGATTACCCAGGCGGTTAATGCAGAAATGATCACATTGCCTGTGAGCAGTTTTTTCTTGAAAGTTGTAGAGTACAGCCACAATAATAATACACATAAAGAATTTATGACCACAATGATCCACGTGCCTGTTTTATAACTGATATACAGGCTTAACAGGATGCCCGTAAATGAAAATACGAGGTGCCAGGCTATGGCCCATCGCCTTTTTACGGTACGGTCAACCACTACTTTGTCTGGTTTATTGATGGCGTCAATATTCAGGTCAAAATAATCATTTATAATATAACCCGCGGCTGCAATTAGTACAGACGCCAGTATCAATAAATAAAAAAGAAAATTATCAGCAGAAGCTGAAATTGTTTCAGAGGCATTTGCAGTTTGAAGCGATTCTACCACAAAAAAATAAAACAGCCATTGCGTAATTGCAATAAATACTAGATTAGGCCAGCGGATTAGCCTTAAAAATGCAATTATTAATTTCATGTATTGTTTTATGGCTGTTAAATTACAGAATGCCTGTTACCAAAGTAGTTTTTGCATATTATCGCTGAAATAAATTACCTGGATGCAATATGGCTTTCCAGATCCCAGTGTCCATTCAGTTTAAGTACTTTTTCAATTACATCCCTTACACAACCATAGCCTCCTTTTATACCGGAAATATAACGGGATATATTTTTTATTTCATCAACGGCATCTGCCGGGCAACAAGGTAATCCGGCCAGTTTCATGGGTGCCAGATCCGGAATATCATCTCCCATATATAAAACCTGGTTCCATGATAATTCATATCCGCTTACATACCGTTGTAACAGTTCTTTTTTATCGGTTACGTTCATGTTTACTTCAACAACACCTAATTTTTGTAAACGCAATTTAACCGCATCTGAACTTCCACCAGAAATAACAAGTACATGGTAGCCTTTCTTAACAGCAAGTTGAAGTGCATAACCGTCTTTGATATTCATTCTGCGGCACATCTGTCCATCATCCAGCAACATCAGCATGCCATCCGATAGCACACCATCCACATCCAGAACAAATGCTTTGATTTCTTTGAAGTTGGAAAGTATGTTCATTGAATTCGATTTGAAAATTTGGAGATTTGAAAATTTGAAGATTTGGTGATTTGTGAATCGCTGCCTTCATTTTCAAATCTTCAAATCAATTAATCTTCAAATTAACTATTTTTGCCCATCCCTCCACTCATAAACCCAGGTGCTTTGTATCATCTCCAGGTGGCCTTCATTACTGTCTTCCGCTTTTCCGGCAAAACCTGGTATTTCCATTACCCATTTGTGTAAGTCGGTGAAACGGATCCGGTAAATTTTTGCTTCACCAAAATCATTCCCAAACCTTTCATATAGCTTTATGGCAATATCTTCGTAATCGTTCCAATGTATGGGTAATTCAAAACTCATGGTATTTAATTTGAAAATTTGATGATTTGGAAATTTGAAGATTTGAGGATTTGAAGATTTGAAAATTTGGAGATTTGAAGATTGGGTAATGATTTATCCCTGATGTTGTTTTTAATCTTCAAATTTTCAAATTGATCCATTTTCAAATCAATATTATTCTCCTAAAAATTGTGTTTGATCAGGTAAAGTTACTTCTACTTCACCTTCACCATCAAGCAACAGGCATTGACAACCCAATCTTGAACTTAGCCTCGGATTAATTGCCCGGTCAATGAAATCTTCCTCCTTGTCACTCAGTTCCTCTAAAAACTCCCCTCCCCGGTCTACATAAAGATGACAGGTGCTGCATGCACATACACCGCCGCAATTATGATGCAGGTCAATATCGTTTTTTAATGCAACTTCCAATATAGACTGATCAGCCTCTATATTATTGAGTGTAACCGGTTCTAATCCTTTCTGTTCAAACCTGAACGTAATTTTATACATACCTGCAAATTTCGGATTGCAAACCTACAAGAAATTACTAATTGAGGAAAATCTGAATTTTGGCACGATAATTTGATATATGCTGAAAACCTTATCTTGCTGTCTGGTTAGCAAAAAATACAGTATGATGTCCTTATTTACTTATATATATGTGAAAAAATTGCAGGTAACTGCATTATGCATCATTATATTTTTTGCCTGGGGTTGTAAAGGAGATGATGAGAAGAAAGTGGTCACTCCAGAAAAAATAATTTACAAAGTAGATACATCAAAGGCTGAACATAAAGTTGCTCAAAAACCACCGATCATCAATATTACAGATACAATTGCGGTTAAGCAAATTGTATTGTATATGAAAGACAGTGCCCGTTCCAGCGAACGGATTGGTTTAAAACTGGATAATATTTACAATAAGGTACTCGCCGATCTTATTAAAAAGAATAACCTCACAAAAACCGGTGCACGTATGGCCTGGTTCAAAAACAGCAGTGCTCCGTTCTTTTTTGAAGCCGGCATTCCGGTTAATAAAAAACCGGCTAAACTTCCCAAAAATGTACTGGTAAAAAATATTGGCGGCGACAGTGCCGTAGTTGCTCATTTTTACGGCCCTTATGAGCTTACTTATGAAGGATATGGCGCTTTACGTGAATGGCTAAAAGACAATAAGAAAAGAGCTTCCGGAGCTCCCTATGAAATTTATATAGGCGAACCCATCGACAGCAAAGGAAAACCAACTGATCCTTACAGGGTTCAGACAGATATCGTATTCCCGCATCATTGATATATTGAAATCAGTAGCCTTCGCATTAAGAACCTATGGGTTCATGATGCTGTCTGTTAACCGCAGGTAAGTTGTGCGAAGTTTTGGGTGATTGGCCAGTATCCTTAAATGTTTATCAAGTGTATGAATATCTTTCCTGATAGCCGGACCGGTTTGAACTTTTCCCGGCGACTGGTTGCGGATGCGGTTGGCAGTTTCCATAATCAGCGGTTTTAGCAGGTTAAAATCTACCTGCTCACTGGAACAGAATTCTTCTGCGATCGAATACAAATGGTTGGTGAAATTGCTTACAATCACTGCAGCTGTATGAAGTTTTAGCCTGTCTTCATCATTTATTACCTGCACATCCGTAGAAAGTGTTTTAGCAAACTCATAAATAATGCCAATCACCCAGTCATTATTCCCATCAACCAGAAAAGGTATTTCGGGTATTTCCGGTGTTTCTTTGCGCAGGCTTTGTAAAGGATACAGGATTCCATAATTATAGGATGTGTTTTTCAATACTTCTTTAGAAACAGAACCTGCAGTATGTACAACCAGTTTATCATGAATATTAAAATGCTGTACGCAATCATGTATGGCCATGTCTGAAACAGCAATAATATACAGGTCGGCCGATTTATCCAGTTGCCCGTTATAATCGGTAGATGCAGCATTTAATTCATCTGCAAGTATCCTGGCGTGTTCAATATTCCTGCTGGTTACCTGCACTACATTATGATTTTTGCTTACTACTAACCTACCCAGTACGGAGGCCACATTGCCGGAACCTATCAATACAATATTCATATGCCGTAACTTTGTTTAAATGAAAATACAACAAAAGTTGGCAATTGGGTTTTTCCGTACCAAAATAAATATGCTGAACCTGGTTAATAGAAAATGGGCCGCTCAGCAGGCATTCAGGTTATTTTGTACGCCTATGATGAAATCAACCTATAAAGGAAAAATAATACCTCCGCATGCAGAAAGACTGCAGTTTTCATTTAATGGATCTCTTATAAAAGGATTCAGGTTTAACCATCCGCAAAAGAAAAAAGTGATGTTGTTACACGGATTTTCTTCAAGCGCCTTCAATTTTTTTAAATACGTTGAACCACTCGAGCATAAAGGTTATGAAGTGCTGGCCTTTGACGCACCGGCGCATGGTGAAAGTGAAGGAAATACCGTGAATGCTGTGGATTACAGTGAAATGATAAAAAAAGTGATCAATTTGTATGGGCCGGTTGATGCTTTTATCGGGCATTCTTTTGGCGGCATTGCCATTAGCCTGGCCATAGAACAGCTGCCTCATGATGCAAATACAAAGATCGTTCTTATAGCACCAGCAACTGAAACGGTTACTGCAATAGAGGGTGCTTTCAATATGCTTGGTATCAGAAATAATACAATCAGGCAGGAATTTGATAAAATCATTTTTGAAACCAGTGGGAAAGAAGTATCCTGGTATTCCATTCGCCGGGCAATGAATCATATCAGCGCTTCGGTTTTGTGGATACATGATGAAGATGATGATATTACGCCGCTTAGCGATGCACTGCAGGTAAAAGCAGATGGCCATCCCAATATCAGGTTTTTAATTACAAAAGGCCTTGGGCACCGGAAAATTTACCGCGATGAAGACACTGTTAATGCCGTTGTAAAATTTCTGTAAATAATTGAATGAATATTTTTTTAAAGCCGAAAAATGCTGATTTTTCAATTTTAAACTAATATTGCAATGTGCGAAGGGCTGGAAACCGGTTTTGATCAGGAAGAAACTAGTTGGTTAAAGAATGCACGGATGGATTGTGAAAATGTAATTTAAACCTGCACTGATTAAAGGTTTAGGAAGGAAAACATTAAAAAAAACTATGGCAAAAAATTTACTGATTGTTGAGTCACCTGCAAAGGCCAAGACCATTGAAGCTATTCTGGGAAAGGATTTTGAGGTAAAAAGTTGCTATGGCCATATTCGCGACCTGGAGAAGAATGATATGGGGATAGACATACAAAAAAACTTTACGCCCAAATACATTGTTCCGGCAGAAAAAGAGAAAGTGGTGCGTGACCTGAGAAGTATTGCCAAAAAATCCGATGAAGTATGGCTGGCATCGGATGAGGACCGCGAAGGGGAAAGCATCAGCTGGCATCTTGCGGAAGTATTGAACCTTGACCCCAAAACCACCAAAAGAATCGTTTTTCACGAGATCACTAAACCTGCTATTGAAAAAGCCGTAAAGAATCCCCGTACCATTAATATGGACCTGGTAAATGCCCAGCAGGCACGCCGGGTGCTCGACAGGATCGTAGGCTTTGAACTAAGCCCCGTACTTTGGAGAAAGATCGGGCAGCAGGGCGGATTAAGCGCCGGCAGGGTTCAAAGCGTTGCCGTTAAACTGATAGTAGAAAAAGAAAGAGAGATCAACCAGTTTAATGCGGTAGGCACTTTTAAAGTAGAAGCATTCCTGGCTGCTACAGACCTTAATAATAAAACAGTATCGTTTAAAGCAGAAGGCAACAGGTACAGTGAATCGGAAGCTGCGGAAAAATTCCTGCAAAGCTGTATTGGAGCAAGTTATACGGTTAAGGATATCCAGGTAAAACCCGGAAAACGTACGCCGGCAGCACCTTTCACCACTTCTACCCTGCAGCAGGAAGCAAGCCGCAAACTGGGGTATGGCGTAAGTAAAACGATGTTACTGGCTCAGCGTTTATACGAAAGCGGTAAGATAACGTATATGCGTACCGACAGTGTAAACCTTGGCGATACGGCCATGGATGGAATTAAAGATGCGATCAATAAAAATTACGGTAATAAATACCTCCAGGTTCGCAAATACAAGAATAAGAATGAAAGTGCACAAGAGGCTCACGAAGCTATTCGCCCTACATACATGGAAAACAGTTCTGTAAATGATCCGGAACTGAACCGTTTATATGAACTGATCTGGAAACGGACCATTGCCAGCCAGATGAGCGATGCAGAACTGGAGAAAACAATTGCAAAGATCAGCATCAGTACAAATAATGAAGAGCTGACTGCCAGTGGTGAAGTGATAAAATTCGACGGCTTCCTGAAAGTATATATGGAAAGTACCGATGATGATGAGCAGGATGATGAAGATGAAAGCCGCCTGCCAAACCTGCGTGTTAACCAGGAACTTGATTTTAAACAAATGACCGCAACTGAAAGGTTCACCAAACATGCAGCCCGCTATACCGAAGCTTCACTGGTTAAAAAAATGGAAGAACTGGGTATAGGCCGGCCGAGTACCTACGCTCCTACCATTTCTACGATCATTAAAAGGAATTACGTAGAGAAAAAAGACAAAGATGCAGTGAGGCGTCAATTCAGAATACTTAAACTGGAAAACGATACCATTAAAAAAGTTACCGAAACGGAGAATACCGGGGCTGAAAAATCTAAACTTTTCCCAACAGACCTTGGCCTGGTTGTAACTGATTTTTTAAGCCAGCATTTTAATAAAGTGATGGATTATTCTTTCACAGCCAATATTGAAAAAGAATTTGATGAGATAGCCGATGGTAAACTGGTTTGGAATAAAATGGTGAGTGAATTTTATACGCCATTTCATGCGGGTGTGGAGCATACGCTTGAAACAGCCGAAAGAGCAGTTGGTGAAAGGGCATTGGGAATAGATGAAGTATCCGGCAAACCGATCATTGCCCGGATGGGCCGGTATGGGCCGATGGTTCAGATAGGTGCGCAGGGCGATGAAGAAAAGCCCCGTTTTGCCAAACTGAAAGCAACACAAAGTATTGAAACCATTACTAAAGAAGAAGCGCTTGAATTGTTCAAACTGCCGTTAACATTGGGTGAACACGATGGCCTGGAAGTTTCCGTTAATATAGGCCGGTTTGGTCCGTATGTTAAGTTTGGCGAACAGTTCATTTCCATTCCAAAAGGTGAAGAGTTGGCTGATGTAGACCTGAAGCGTGCAGTAGAGATCATCGCGGCCAAACAGGTTGAAGATGCCCCTATCGGTTTTTATGAAGAGAAACCCATAACAAAAGGAAAAGGGCGATTTGGTCCGTTTATTAAATGGAATGACATGTTCATCAATATTCCCCGGGCATATAATTTTGACTCACTTACCCAGCAGGATTGTAATGAACTGATAGAGAAAAAGATTGAGAAAGAATCCAACAGGTACATCAGGCAATGGCCCGAAGAGAAAATATCCATTGAGAACGGCCGCTGGGGGCCATTCATAAAGTTTGGAAAGAAAATGCTCAAGATAACGGCAGGGCCTAAAGGTAAATACACACCGGAAGAACTTGCCCAGCTTGAACTGGAAGAAGTGAAGAAAATGATCCTGGTTCAGGATCCGAGGGCATTTGATAAAAAAACTACAACCAAAAAGGCTGCGGCAAAGAAAGCGGCTCCTAAAAAAGCGGCAGACCGTAAAAAAGCCTGATTGTATCCATAATGGTATCACTTAAATATACCTTATCACAGAAAGATTATGTGAACTTCTACACATTTGTATTATGGGATGCGCCGGGTAACAGTAAAAAGCGTTTTATCCATTATGCCAGGCAGTTAGTGCCCATACTGTTATTCCTTTTTGCATTTTATTATACCGGTATATTTGAAAGAAACAGCAGGTTTATTCTCTTAATAATCGGTGTGATTATTTTAACTACGGCACTATCGTTATTTGGTGTTCGCACAAATATTGTAAAACAAGGAAACAAAATTGCTGATGACCCCGGAAACAGTTCCATTTTCCTGGAAACATTGTTAATTGCTACAGAAACAGGAGTTTCTTTAAAAGATTCCGTTAAAGAACAGAAATACAGCTGGCAGGCATTCATTAAAAAACAGGATAACCCGGAATATTATATTTTATTCACCAGTTCTATGCAGGGTATTATCATTCCCAAACGTGCATTCTCCATGGAAGAAAAAGTAAGATTTGAAAAATTACTTACTCAATACCTCAGCTTTGATGCAGAATTAGGCCACCTGGTTAAAAGTTAATAACCACCTGTGGAAAATTAATAGCACTGCTTTTATCTGTTCTTTGCGAACTTGACAGCGCAAACAAATAATTAACCTCTTGAAAGAAAATAAAGAAATAAAAGCATTACTGCACCTCATTGACGACCCGGATGAAGATGTGTATAATACAGTGAGTGACAGGATCATTTCTTTTGGAAAAGACATTATACCCAACCTGGAGCATTTGTGGGAGAACGTTAGTAATGAAGATACACAGGAAAGAATTGAACTGCTGATACACCGGCTTCATTTTCGCGACCTTACGGCAGAATTTGCCGAATGGAAAGATTCAGGTGAAAACCTGCTGGAAGGAGCAATCCTGGTTTCTAAATATCATTATCCGGAAATGCAACCGGCTCAAATACGCCAGGAAATTGAAAAATTAAGGCGCAATATGTGGCTCGAATTGAATAATTACCTCACGCCCATTGAGAAGATAAATGTACTCAATAGCATCTTTTATAATTATTTTAAACAGAAGGGTGTAGAGATCAGTTACGATACACCCGACCCTTTCCTGATCAATAAAACCCTGGAAGCGAAAAAAGGAAATGCATTAAGTAATGGAATCATTCTCATAGTTTTATGCGAGTTACTTGATATACCTGTTAAGGCTATTAATATTCCCCGCCAGTTTATTTTGGGATATTTTGATGACCAGTATGATGTGTTAAATCCTGTTGGACATTCATCAGAAAAGATCAGTTTTTACATTGATCCGCTGAACGGGCAAATGTATTCTCATAAAGACATTGAAAATTACTTTAAGAAACTATCTGTGCCGCCGGTAACCTCCTATTTTCGGCCTATCAGTAACCGGCGTATCATCCAATTCCTGCTGGAAGAGTTGAGTAAATGCTATGACAACGACAGAAACCATTATAAAATGGACGAATTGTTATTATTGGCATCCCTGCTGGATGAAAAGAAGGATTGAGTTTTTTAAAGCAGGTGTTTTTCATAATATTAAAAATCGGTAAAATCGAAAGGGAACGAAGGACAATAACGTAAAACCTTATTCGAAATACTAATTTCAATCTGCATGATATGATAACCTGGGAAGATTTTGAAAAAATTGATATCAGGATTGGAACCATTCTATCGGCAACTGATTTTCCCGGAGCAAAGAAACCTGCTTACCGGTTAACCATTGATTTTGGTTCTGAAGGGATTAAAAATTCTTCGGCACAGATTACTGCTTTATACAATACTGAATCTTTGGTTGGGCAACAGGTTGCAGCTGTCATTAACTTTCCCCCGAAACAAATTGGTAATTTTTTCAGCGAATGCCTTGTATTGGGCGTTTACAATGAAAAGCAAGAGGTGGTTTTGTTACAGGCCGCACAAATAGTAAATAACGGAGACAAGATTGGCTAATCTGCTGAGAACTGTTCCAGGAAGGAACCCAGTTTTTTAAAATTCCCTTTATTGAGTGTAAAAAAATTATTTCTTCCCTCTTTTCTGCAATCAATCAATTCACTTTCAGAAAGCAGCCTGATATGGTGAGAGCAGGTTGGTTGTGAAAGTCCGGTTAGAGAAACCACATCGCAACAACGTATGCTGCCTTTTTGCTGAATTTCCCTGATAATACTCATCCGGTAAGGATCTGCCACTGCAGCCATGGCTTTTTCAAAAAACATATGGTCGTTTTGACGCGAGTTATTCATCGATGCTACAAAGATATAAATACTAACAAAAACAATTTTGTATTTTTATTGTAATTGATATGAGTGAGATCGTTTATTATAACAGCCCGATTGGTTTATTGCAGATAAAAAATGCTGCTGATGCTATTGCTGAAGTTATTTTTGCTGACGATACTGTTTCAGAAAAACTTCCGGAGAATGATTTTTTACAAAAGAATAAAATGCCCGCCATCATCAATCAATGCATCGGGCAACTGGATAAATATTTTGCAGGAGAATTATTTGAATTTAACCTGAAACTGGCACCTGATGGAACCCCATTCCAGCTAAATGTATGGAGTGAACTGGTGAAGATCAGATACGGCAGAACTGAATCTTATTTATCGCTCAGTAAACACATCGGCAACGTAAAAGCAATCAGGGCAGTTGGTACTGCCAATGGAAGGAACAGGATTGCGATCATCATTCCCTGCCACCGCGTAATTGGCAATAACGGAGACCTTGTTGGATATGCCGGCGGCCTCTGGAGAAAACAATGGCTGCTTGCACATGAATCCAAATATGCCAACGGTGTACAAACGCTTTTTTAATATGATTTGTAATGAATAAGAATAAGCGTGTTGAAATACCATGCTTTAAAAAGAAAAAATTATGGGATATAAAAAAACAGCTTTCAGATTTTCTACAGCAGTATTATTTTTTTGTTTGAATACCGGTTTTGTTTCCTGTAATGAGTCAAGTGAAAGCAATAAACCCGAAGCGGTAAATTCCGATACCGGTAAATTGTCAAAAAAGTACAATCTTGATAAGATCAAATTACCGGTCGGTTTTAAGATCAGCGTATATGCCGAAGTGCCAAATGCACGCAGCATGGCCCTTTCACCTTCAAGAACGCTGTTTGTTGGTAACCGGGGTTCAGATAAAGTATATGCAGTTACAGATAAAAATAAAGACGGGAAAGCCGATAATGTATATGTTGTGGCAACAGGTTTAAACTCACCAAACGGAGTAGCCTTTAAAGACGGAAGTTTATACATTGCAACCATAAGTTCCATACTTAGAATTGATTCTATTGAAAACAGTTTATCAAATCCACCAAAACCAATAGTTGTTTATGACAAATTTCCCACCGATGAACATCATGGCTGGAAGTTTATATCATTTGGGCCTGATGGTAAATTATATGTACCGGTTGGTGGTCCCTGTAATGTTTGTGAAAAAGAAAACCCCGTGTATGCATCTATTACAAGAATGAATGCCGACGGAACCGGGATGGAAATATTTGCAAAGGGAATCCGCAACACAGTGGGTTTTGACTGGAACCCGGCTAACGGGCAACTTTGGTTCACAGATAATGGCAGAGACAACCTGGGAAATGATGTTCCTGCTGATGAATTGAACAATGCATCCAAAGCGGGTATGCATTTCGGTTTCCCATACTGTCACCAGGGTGATATATTGGATCCGAAATTTGGAAAAGACAAAAATTGCAATGACTTCACTCCTCCTGTTCAGAAACTCGGTCCGCATGTGGCCGCTTTAGGCATGCGGTTTTACAACGCAGCGCTTTTTCCTGCCGAATATAAGAACCAGGTCTTTATTGCCGAACATGGCAGCTGGAACCGCAGTGAGCCCATCGGATACAAAGTATCATTGGTGAAATTAGATTCAGCCGGTAAATCGCTTTCCTATGCTGCATTTGCAGAAGGCTGGTTACAACCCGGTGGAAAAGTACTTGGTAGGCCTGTTGATGTGCAGGTTATGCAGGATGGTGCGTTACTGGTGAGTGATGATTATAATGGAGTGGTTTACCGGATAACTTATGGGATGTGAGGTTGTTTGAAGTTTGAAGTTTGAAGTTTGAAGTTTGAAGTTTGAAGTTTGAAGTTTGAAGTTTGAAGTTTGAAGTTTGAAGTTTGAAGTTTGAAGTTTGAAGTTTGAAGTTTGAAGTTTGATTAAAATCGGAATGCAAAATTCGTGTAATTCGTACAATTCGTGTAATAAATATTTACTTTAAATCTTCACTCCCAAACGACAATGGCAACAACAAACTTGCTTTTTCTAAAACGATCACTTTCCCTTTCATGCCGCTTAAAATGAGCCGGATTGGTTGTTTCATCCTGTCTTCATATTCGGAAATATACTGCCTGCACATACCACAGGGCGATACAGGATGGTTACTTTCTCCATTGAGGTTGTGATATGCAATGGCCATGGTATCAATCGGTATTCCGGTTTGTAACATGGACGCTGATGCGAGTAAAACCCTTTCAGCGCAAATTCCAACCGGGTATGAAGCATTTTCCTGGTTAGTACCTTTTATGATTTCGTTGTTCTTCAATTTGGCTACGGCCCCTACCAGGAATTTACTGTAAGGAGCATACGCTACCTCAGTTATTTCGCGGGCACTTTCCAGCAACAATTTGTCCGCTTCTGGCAGGCTTTCGGATGATTCGTACACATCAAACCCAAAACGATATTCTTCTTTTTTCATAAAAAAACAGTTGGATAAAAAATCCTCCCTGCATTGCTGAAGAGAGGATGAACAAATTGAAAATACGATTTATTCAATAAAATACGAAAATTATTTTATAGAATTAAACAGGCGCTTCCATCTTGGCCCGCCTTCCCAGCTAAACCATATAAGTGAAGCCTTACCTACAATATGGTCTTCGGGTACAAAACCCCAGTAACGGCTGTCGAGCGAATTGTGCCTGTTGTCACCCATCATCCAGAAATAATCCATTTTAAAAGTATAAGCTGTTGCCTGCTGGCCATTGATGAAGTATTGTCCGTTGCGTTCTTCCATTTTATTTCCTTCATAGGTTTCAATACAGCGTTGGTAACGGATAAGGTTATCTGCTGTTAACTGGATGGTCATCCCTTTTTTTGGAATGGTTAGAGGTCCGTAATTATCTACCGTCCAGCTATTATTGGAAGTGTAATAAGGGAAAAGCTGTTTTATGGGGAATGAAGGATTGTTTACATCTGCAATGTAATCGGTTAATTTATAACCAGCTGGAAGTTTTAACTGCTTTAATTCTTCATTGGTAATATTTATGAGGTATGCATTGGGTTTAATCTGTGCTTTGTCACCCTGTTCTTCCCTGATATTGATACCAAAAGACTTCAGTTTTTCATTGTCCAGGTAATCATTGGCAGGTATTTCCAGCTGGTAATATTTCTGCGACTGTGGAAATACTTCCTGTGGTTTACCATTAACCTGCACAATGCCATTTACAACCTGCAGCACATCGCCACCGATTGCAACACAGCGTTTGATGAAATTTTCCCTTTTATCAACCGGGCGGGTAATAATGATATCACTGTAAAGGTCCCATACTTTTTCCCTCCCCATTTGCCTCATTGCTTCATAGTAAGTGGTTCGGCTTCCGAAATTTGCTTCGTCGTTGATAAGTGTATCATTAACAGGGAAATTGAATACAACCACATCATTCCGCTTAACTGGTTGTGCAAACCATCTCGTATAAGGAATTTTGATCCATTCAACATATGATTTTGTATTGGTAACAGGCATGGTATGGTGTACAAAGGGCATGGCCACCGGTGTATTGGGAATCCTTGGTCCGTAACTGAATTTACTTACGAACAGGAAATCATTTACCAGCAGTGTTTTCTCCATAGATGGCGTAGGAATGGTATAGGCCTCAAAAACAAAAGTGCGTATAATCGTTGCCGCTACTATAGCAAAGAATGCTGCATCGATCCATTCTCTTGCTGCTGTTTTTTTGTAATTTCCCACAACAACTTCGCCGGCATAACGCTCACTTTTAGAAAAACCGAGATAAGGGAAGTATATAAATGGAACCAAAACTGTTGCAGCGTGGTGCCAGAAATTGAAACGGCCAAAATGTTCTACAAATTTTATGGTTATCCAGATAGTAATGAACTGACCTGCAATGGGAATAAGCTGTAAAAAGAACCAAACCTTATTCAGTTTCATTTTTTCTACCATGCACCAGGTATTGTAAAATGGGATAAAAGCTTTCCAGGCATCAATGCCGGCTTTCTTAAACATACCATACATACCAATATGCCACCCAATAGCGGCAACAATGAAAATGATCCAACCAATGCTCATAAGTATAATTTTATCGGGCCAAAAGTAACATTCTAATATTTAATAAGGAATGTATTCGTGGTAAATCCTTTTAGTTTATAAAGATATTTAACAATTTGTATTGCGTGTCATCCCGAACGCAGTGAGGGATCTTTCTTTAATGTTGGACCTTCCATTGAAAAATGAGATACCTCGTACCTCGGTATGACAGTACTAAAGGGCATTTGCAATGGCATTATCATTTCCTCGGAAAAACATAACTGGACACATCTTCTACCGTAATGGTTTTTCCGGAAAGTATGATAAGCCTTTCTACAACATTTCGTAATTCCCGGATATTCCCCGTCCAGTCGTGATTTTTTAAAGCCAGAATAGCATCCGGAGCAATTTCTTTAACCGGTTGACCATAATCTGAAGCGATCATTTCAAGGAAATAATTAACCAGGTGTGGAATGTCTTCCCTCCTTTCATTCAGTGAAGGTACATGGATGATGATCACCCCAAGACGATGATAAAGATCGAGCCTGAAATTTTTATCATCTACTTCTTTCAACAGGTCTTTGTTCGTT
>JAGPDJ010000178.1 GCA_018057635.1 Ferruginibacter sp.
AAGTAGAAGCATATATTATCGATATCGTTTTTGCAACCCGTTTTCCGGAACAATTCAACCTGGCCAAACTTAAGCCATTAATTGGTTTTGGTGGTTCACCGAGAGCCAGTATAAACCTTGCGCTGGCAGCCAAAGCTCATGCTTTTTTAAACAAGCGGGGTTATGTGGTGCCTGAAGATATCAGGGATATCTGTAAAGATGTGTTGCGCCACCGCATTGGTCTTACGTATGAAGCAGAAGCTGAAAATGTGAATGTGGAAGATGTCATCAATGAAATTTTGAAAGCTGTTAATGTTCCATAATACCTGCAAAATTTTGCCTGCACACTTGCTGTACAAAAACCTATTGATACTTGTTCTTTAAGAAAAAAAATACTGCGGTTGAAAAAAAAGATGAGGTTGAAAATCAACCCGGAATCAGTCTGTCTACAACCGAATTACTTAAAAAGGTAAGGGAACTGGAAATAAAAAGTAAAAAGATAACCACCCATCTTTTTACCGGTGAATATCATTCTGCTTTTAAAGGAAAGGGGATGAGTTTCAGGGAGGTAAGGGAATATTCAGCCGGTGATGATGTACGTTTTATTGACTGGAATGTGAGTGCCCGTTTTTCAAATACATTTTCAAAATTGTTTGAAGAGGAGAGAGAACTTACGGTGATGTTGCTCATAGATACCAGTACCAGTAATATTTTTGGTACTGTAGGTAAAAGAAAAAAGGAACTGATCACTGAAATAGCTGCTGTGCTGGCTTTTAGTGCTGTAAGCAATAACGATAAAGTAGGCGTGATATTTTTCAGTAATAAAATTGAAAAATATATACCTCCCAAAAAAGGAAGGCCGCATGCATTGTTCATTGTAAGGGAACTTCTTACTATTGAACCACAGACAAGGGGTACAAACCTGGATGCTGCCATCAGGTATTTTAACAATACAACCCGGCAAAAAAGCATTTCATTTTTACTCAGTGATTTTTTAGACACAGGATATGAAAATGACCTTAAAGTGATTGGGAAAAAGCATGATGTGATCGGTATAAAAGTGTATGATAAAATGGATATGCAGCTACCAAATGCTGGTCTGCTCCGGTTATCTGATGCCGAAACTGGCAACATAAAACTTGTTGACAGCAGCAACCCGATGGTAAGATATAATTACCAGCAACATTTTTTTAAGCAAACCGAAACCTGTACCAAGTATTTCCGCAAAGCCGGTGCCGACCTGCTGCATGTTCGTACAGATGAAGATTACGTAAAAGTTTTACAAAAGTTTTTTTTAAAAAGAAAATAGCTGATTATCTCTACCCCGAAAATTACATATCATTTTATTTTCATGCTGTTGCTGAGCTTTGTTGCGATAAAAAGCCTGGCTCAATCAGTTGAGGTAAAAGCTGATAAGAGCAGCATCCTAATCGGGGAAAGGCTTCAATATGAACTTACCTGTAAACTTCCTTCACCGGGTTATGCCATTAATTTTAAATTCCCTGATTCTGTTTCCCGTTTTGAAGTTATTGAAAACAATAATTTTGATACAACCAGGAGCGGTACTGATTTCCTGGTTCATAAAAAGATCATTTTTACCAGTTTTGATTCCGGGGCATGGTATATTCCGTCTTTTGAAGTGTTGATTGAACGCCCTAATTTTAGCCGCAGGTTTTACACAGATTCTTTACTGGTTGATGTGGGTTATTCACCGGCTGACAGTAGCGGGCAGTTAAGGGATATCAAACCATTGATAGAAGTTACCATTACAGATTATACGCTGTATTATATTGCCGGTGCTGTTTTGCTGGCAATCATAATCGGAATACTGCTTTACCGGTATTTTAAAAAGAGGAAGAAAAATACCGGTTCAATCTTCAATGATTCATTATCTCCTTTTGATGAGGCTATGAATGCTTTGAAGCAACTGAATGAAAAGGAACTAAGTGATCCAGTGCAGGTTAAAGAATACCATTCATCACTGGCTGTTATTTTTAAAAGATATTTCAGCAGGAAGCTTGGAGAAAATATGATGAACAGAACAACCGGTGAGATACTATTGAAAAGCAAAGGTTTTGATGATGCCCGGATTGTTTCTGCTCTTGCAGAATCTTTGCGTTTAACCGATGCCGTTAAATTTGCAAAATACATACCCGGGGAACAGGCATCGGGTGAGAGTCTTTTACAGGTTAAAGAAGTGATAGAATCAATAGAAAAAATCCATTCACCCATAAAACAATAAGCTGCTTTGATTTTTGATTATTTCAATGATATCAGTTTTGGCCGGCAAATGGCGTTTTGGTTATTTATTATAATACCGGTTCTGATAGGTTGGTATATTAAGAAAAATAAATCGCAATTGGCTTCTATTGCTGTATCTGCATTGGATGCACCGGGGCTTGATTCCTGGAAATCATCTTTGTGGCATTTGCCGTTTGTGTTAAGATTGCTCGGTATTTCATTTATTATTATTGCACTTGCCCAACCGGAGACTAAAAATGCAGAACAGCATGCTGAGGGTGAAGGTGTGGATATTATTTTATGCATTGATGTTAGCGGTAGCATGACAGCACAGGATTTTATACCAAACCGCCTGGAAGCAGCAAAAGCAGTTGCTATTGATTTTGTAAACCAACGGCTTACCGACAGGATCGGTGTTGTGATCTTTTCGGGAGAGAGCTTTACACAATGCCCGCTTACCACCGATCACAATGTGCTGATAGCTGCCATACAGAATATCAGGAATGGTTTACTGGAAGACGGAACAGCCATTGGTGCCGGTTTGGGAACCAGTGTAGACAGGATCAGAAACAGTAAATCAAAAACAAAAATAGTTGTACTGCTGACTGATGGGGAGAATAATGGCGGCTTGATAGATCCAAAAACAGCCAAAGAAATTGCAAAAGCTTTTGGGGTGAGGGTGTATACGATTGGTGTTGGCTCTGAAGGATATGCGCCTCAGCCCGTAAATACTCCACTGGGTGTTGTTATACAAAATGAAAAAGTATCTATTGATGAAAAGCTGCTCAGGGAAATAGCAGGAGAAACCGGCGGTGAATATTTTCGTGCAAGGGATAACGAGAGTTTAAAGGAAATTTATAAGAATATAGACGGGTTGGAAAAATCAAAAGTTGAACTGATTAAAACGATCAGGTATGAAGATAAATTCTTTCCGTTTGCCATTGCGGCACTTATATTATTAGTACTGGAAGTGATTTTGAATTATGTTATTTTCAGAAAATTCCCTTAATATCCAATTAACCGCTGTCGGGGTTTGAAACCGCCGACAGGGTTTTACCAATTCTTACTAACTTGCAAGCATGCAGGCAACAGTTTATAAATCTACCGGAAGCTGGTACATCGTAAAAAATGATGAGGGGCAGGTTTACAATGCCCGAATAAAGGGTAAATTTAAAATCGACGGAATAACTTCAACAAACCCGATTGCTGTTGGCGACATTGTAGAAATTGAAAATGAGGATGACCTGGAAAGTACGGTAATCACAGAAATTTATGAGAGAAGGAATTATATAAACAGGGTTTCACCTCACAACAAGAATCAGCATCACATAGTTGCTGCAAACCTGGACCAGTCGCTGTTATTTGCCACGCTGAAAGACCCTAAAACATCACTGGGTTTTATAGACAGGTTCCTGGTTATATCTGAAGCTTATGGAGTTCCGGCCATCATTGTTTTTAACAAGTGCGATCTTTTTGGAAAAAAAGAAAATGAAAAATTCTTATTGGTAAAAGATATATATGAACCCATCGGTTACAAGATCATGCTGATGAGTATTGAAAAACTAACAGGTGTAGATGAGGTTAAAGCATTGCTGGCAGGAAAGGTAACATTGCTAAGTGGGCATTCAGGTGTTGGTAAATCAAGTTTTATAAATTATATCTTTCCCGAACTGCTGCTGAAAACCCAGGATGTGAGTGGCTGGAGCGGCAAAGGATTGCACACAACTACATTTGCCGAAATGTACGACCTTCCCTTTGGAGGCAAGATCATAGATACTCCGGGCATCCGTGAAATGGGGCTTGTAGATATATCAAAACAGGAACTCTCTCATTACTTTCCGGAAATGAGAGCTGTAATTAACCAATGCCAGTTTAACAATTGTATGCACCTGGAAGAACCGGGTTGTGCTGTTAAAGATGCTGTTAATGATGGCAGCATCCACACAGAACGATACGTAAGCTATTTGAATATACTTGATACGATAGACAAAAAAGCTTATTGATTAACTGGTGAACCGGTATTTTTCCTTGTGTAATTAATATGCCTGTTTTTGCAGGAAATGTGCCACTTCCATTACGATCTTATTATCGCTTTTGGTATTGGTTGCCTGCTGAGGGTAAATGCTTACACCATTAAAAATATTGTAATGAAGGGTGAGGAACTGGTTTTTGTATTTAAAATCCCAGTCAAGCGTGTCTGCATCATCAATCTGGTTAAGGAATTTAACTTTCAGGTGATCTGCAAGGGTGTTTGCAATGGCATAGAATTTTGAGATACCGCAATTGTCATCAATGACGGCTTCGGTGCCACCGGATTTGGTTTTTAATTCGTAACACATAGATATAGGTTTTATTGTGGTTGAGGGTAAACTGTGTTTTTAACTAACCTGTCAGTAACTCTTCCTTCCGCCCTTATACTTCGCTTTATTACTGGCTTTAATGGCTTTTTCATCGCCAGAGGCAATTCTTTCAGCACCAATATTTCTGCCATTAGTCGGACATCCGTATTTTTCCTTTTTCTGGAATATCCTGGAAATAAAACAACTGTTCAGCATTGACAAAACAAAAAAGGCAAGTATAATTTTTTTCATGTTTTAAAGATAAAAAACTTTCCTTTTAAAAAACAAAACTTCCTGTTAATGCTGTTTTCAGGAACTTTTGAACCAGCTGCTGTATGTTATATAGTTCTCAGCAATCCGGTTAATTTCACCTTTTAACTTATCCTGGCTGATATCCTTTACTTTTTTTGCCGGAACACCGGCATATATGCTTCCCGGTTCAATGATAGTATTTTCCAATACCACGGCACCGGCAGCTATTATGCTGTTACTGCCAATCTGGGCATTGTCCATGATGACAGACCCCATGCCAACCAGCACATTGTCTTCTATAACGCATCCATGTACGATTGCATTGTGTCCGATGCTAACATTATTTCCAATAATGGTCTTGCTGCGCAAATAAGTGCAGTGAATGACGGCTCCATCCTGCACATTTACCTTATTTCCAAGGCTTATACTGTTTACATCGCCCCTTAATACTGCATTGAACCAGATACTGCATTGGTCACCCATTACCACATCTCCCACAATAGTAGCATTGGGAGCAATAAAACAATCATTGCCCATGGTTGGGCTGATACCATTTACAGGAAGAATTAGTGCCACGATATTTGTATTTTATTTGTTAATTGTTTTTTCACGCAAAGACCGCAAAGGCGCAAAGAATTCTATGTGAAATTAGTATTTCTCATGTTTTTGTTTAAATGCATCAAACTAAAGTAAATTATAATTTTTTGGAAAGTTAGGATATGTGAATTATTATTTCACGCAAAGGCCGCAAAGGCGCAAAAGTATTCTATGTGAACTTAGTATTTCTCATGTTTTTGTGTGAATGCATCAGACAAAGTAGCAAATTCTCTAAAGGGCTTAGCGAACTTTGCGCTTCTTAGCGTCTTTGCGTGAATGCATTACACTAAATTCGCATTAATTTTTCAAACATACATTTTCATGAACCAGCGCCAGCTTTTTTTAAACCATGTAGGCCAGACATCCGAAGCGCCCTTGTGCCTCAACAT
>JAGPDJ010000179.1 GCA_018057635.1 Ferruginibacter sp.
CTTCTTCTGCAAGGGCAATACCATCACCAATACATACAATATCCATGTCTTTGGTTTGTCTTCCCAGTAATTTATCTCTTACAAAGCCACCAATCACATAACTATCCATTTTTAACGAACGGGCAGCTATGGCAATTTTTTCCAGTACAAGTAGCTCATCTGATGAACAATTTATATCCATAAGGCGCAAAAATAGTGAATAGTTAATAGTGAAGTCCATCAGGTAATAGTCTATACAATGATTACTTTACTTTGAAATTCCCTTTCAACATTCATAAATCAATTTGTAAGCTGTTCCAATAATCGCCGGTGAAAATCGTTTCATCTCCATAAAACAAGTAATCTAAATTTTAACTAAGAAAAGAAAACAACTATGGCATTATACTTGCCAACTATAACTTCCATAAAAAATAACCCAATAACTAACCTAATTTTGTCAAATTGACTACCAAGCAAAAATTATGAATAGAAATCTTTATTTGAATAGTACAGAAGAAGAAATGGAATTCATGCCAATCATTCCATTGAATGACGAAGAAGATGAAAACGCTGATGCAGAGCAGATACCAGACTCATTACCTATATTACCATTGAGGAACACCGTTTTATTTCCGGGTGTTGTTATTCCCATTACTGTTGGCCGTGATAAGAGCATAAAGGCTGTAAGTGACTCCTATAAGTCTGACAAATTGGTAGGTGTAGTAGCGCAAAAAGACAGTAATATAGAAGAACCCACTGTAAGCGACCTGGAAGATATTGGCACAGTTGCTAAAATTGTTAAGATGATTAAGATGCCTGACGGCGGAACTACCATCATTATACAGGGCCGCAAACGTTTCAAAATTGAAGAAATTACAACGGAAGATCCCTATTTTAAGGCAAAGATCAAATTACTGGAAGATGAAACCCTTGCAAACGACCCTGATTTTAATGCAATGGTTGGCAGTATCAAAGACCTTGCAGGACAAATTGTAGGATTATCACCCAACCTGCCAAGTGAAGCCGCAATCATTTTAAAAAACATAGAAAATCCATCATTCCTGATTCATTTTGTTAGCAGCAACCTGAATTGCGATCTTAAACAAAAACAACAATTACTTGAGATAAGCAACCTGAAAGCAAGGGCTGAATTGCTGATGAACCTGATGCATACAGAACTGCAATATGCAGAGCTAAAGAACAAGGTTACCACCAAAACCCGTGCTGAGCTGGATAAACAACAACGTGAATATTTTCTGCAGCAGCAGATGAAAGCCATCAAGGATGAATTGGGAGGTGATAATGTTGCAGAAGTAAAAGAAATGCAGAAAAAAGCGGAAACAAAAAAATGGCCCGCTGCAGCTAAAGACATGTTCAATAAAGGCGTAGAAAAACTGGAACGGATGCATCCATCTACACCCGATTATTCTGTTGTTTACAATCACCTTGACCTATTGCTCGACCTGCCCTGGGAAGAATATACTGCAGATTCTTATGACCTTAAAAAAGCAAAAAAAATACTGGATCATGACCATTATGGAATGGACAAAATAAAGGAGCGTATACTTGAATACCTGGCTGTTTTAAAACTAAAAGGTGATATGAAAAGCCCGATTTTATGTTTTATTGGCCCTCCCGGAATTGGCAAAACCAGCCTGGGTAAGAGCATTGCTGCAGCCATTAACCGAAAATATGTACGGGTAAGCCTGGGCGGATTGCATGACGAAAGTGAGATCAGGGGACACCGGAAGACCTATATCGGTGCTATGCCGGGACGGATCATACAATCAATCCGTAAGATAAAATCCAGTAACCCGGTAATGATATTGGATGAAATAGATAAAGTTGGAAGTGACCATCGTGGTGACCCATCATCAGCCTTGCTGGAAGTATTAGACCCGGAACAAAATAATAGTTTTTATGATAATTACCTTGAATTGGAATACGATCTAAGTAAGGTATTGTTCATTGCTACTGCAAACAGCCTGGCCAGTATTCAGCCGGCTTTGCGTGACAGGCTGGAGATCATTGACCTGAGCGGTTACGCAATAGAAGAAAAGATTGAAATCGCAAAAAGGCACCTGTTGCCAAAACAAAAAGAAATGCATGGGCTCACACAAAGTAGCAATGGCAATAATCCACCTGCATTCAAAATAAGTGATCCGGTTTTGGAAAAGATCATTACAGATTATACCAGGGAAAGTGGCGTGAGAGAACTGGACAGGCAATTGGCTAGTGTGATGCGTTACCAGGCCAAAGAATATGTGGTTAAAGGTAAATTAAAAGCTAACCTTACCAATACAGATATTGAAAAAATGCTTGGAAGGCCAAAATACAGTAATGAACTGTATAAAATGGCCAATATGCCGGGTGTTGCAGTAGGGCTTGCATGGACCTATGTAGGTGGAGATATCTTGTTTATAGAAGCACAATTGAGTGAAGGAAAAGGCGAACTGAAACTTACCGGTAATTTAGGCAATGTGATGAAAGAAAGTGCCAGCACAGCTTTAACTTGGCTGGAAGCGAATGCAAAAAAAGCAGGTATAGCACCTGCACTTTTCAATAAAAAAGATGCTCATATTCATATTCCGGAAGGAGCCGTACCCAAAGATGGGCCAAGTGCCGGTATTACTATGATGACCTCACTGGCAAGTGCTTTTACGGGAAGAAAAATAAAACCTTACCTGGCCATGACCGGTGAAATAACTTTGCGTGGACAGGTTTTACCGGTAGGTGGTATCAAAGAAAAAGTGCTGGCAGCAAAACGATCCGGAATAAAAGAAATCATCATGTGCTATATCAATGAAAAAGATGTGGCCGAAATAAATCCGCAATTCATTAAAGGGATCAAATTTCATTATGTAAAAACAATGATACAGGTGCTGGAACTGGCATTGACATAAAATTATTTTACAATTGAGTAAACCTTTTTATCTATATAAGCGTATATATAATTAGTTATTTCAACTGATATTCATGTTGGTTGTTTTAAGGGTTAAAGAGAATTCCCCCTGATTCCTCAGGGGGATTTTTTTTGTTTAAATTTTCAGGATTATTATCAGAAAATTGTTTTACAAAATTGTATTCCACTCAATTGTACTATTCAATTTTTTCTTTCTCCATCCAATTTAACCAAGTTTGCATAACCGGACGTGGCCGGCCTGCAGGGTCTTTCAGGCCTATATCCTGCCATAGTGCAAACAAATCCTGGTAAAGCCCCATCGTCTGAAGCCTGATATTTCCAGCATCATAATCTTTGCTGCAAAACCAGATAAGCAATTTGGCACGGTTCTGATTGCAAAGCCTGCAAACCATTTCCAGGTAATCACGTTGCCAGGATTCCCTGCCTTGTTTGTTCAGGTTAAAGGAAGGTATTACCAGGTCTTCCGCTATATAACCGGTTTCAGCAAAAGCCAGCGGTTTGGAAGACATTTGAATATACCGGTTAAAATATGCTGCAGGAAAAAGTGCCGGGTCGGTATTTCCATCTGCTGAAGAACTGACACCAGCATACGGATATGCACTCAAACCAATATAATCAGTATAAGGTAATAGTTGCATAGCGTTGCCAAATCCATCGTTGGTTTCATCTACCATAAAACTTATGAAAAAAGGAATTGACGGGTATTTATTTTTTAACCGCGGATAAACCTGTGCAATGAAATCTTTGTATTGTAAAAAAGCAGTTGGATCAAATAACGACAAATTACTTTCCACAGCATAATTTACCAACTCCGGATCAAAGGAATCTATCAGCCAGCTGATATAATTCATATATGCATCAACAACTTTCGGGTCATTGAAAGGCAGTAATTTCCAGGCATCTTTTATACCCGTTGCAACTGCAGATTGCGCATAATAATCAGCCTTTACGCTACGGGAAATATTAAGCGCCGCTACACTTAAAAATATTTTTTTACCGGGTGTGGTTTTATTAAGCCTGGTTTGTACATCCTGTATCATTGCTGCCGGAAAAGGCTGGTTCAGGTACGCTTCTTCGTAAGGAATACCATCATCAAAATGATGGGAAATGATGTCGCAATGGCTGTTCAAAAAACTATAAGCGGTATCAACTTCCTGTATGGTAAAATCTGCCGGCCAGGGAGTCATCCCCATATAGAAACTCCGGGTATTATCAACCTCTGGTTCAGATTTACTGCAGCCGGAAAAAATGAAAGATGCACTAACTATGAATGAAATAGTTATTCTGCTAATACTTTTAAAAAAAATTAGTACCATAATCAGAAAATTATAACTTTTTCTGTTGAAATTTTAATGAACCGTATAAATAAAGCGTTAAACTTATTATAACGAGCCGGATACTCATTTATAAGGTTTTGTTGTTAAACATTCTATCAGAAGCATTAAAACAGGAGGTTATAATTTCATCCAGGCATAATCAAAGATATTTTTTTACGTTTAAGAGCAGGCTTAGGTGCTGTTATACAGAGTAATTTCACGATTAAGTAATAACTTTAAATAAAGAAAATACTTGTAAATCTCCTGAAACTTATTTGCAGGAATAATAATACCTGAAAAACGATGACCCGGGAAAAACATATACGCTGAAAACAGAATGACCAACCTGAAATTCCATAAACCATATTTCATCATCCTTTTGCTTGTTTCATTAATAACCCTGTCGTTATTAGCTTTTAATGAGCCGCAAAAGAATCCGGTAAATGATTCATATACCAGTTTATACCGGAACAGTATTCTTGAATTTAAAAAAACGGGAAAAGAATTAATAGAGGAAATAGTGCTGGAAGAAAAAACCCAGTGGCTGGATAGTAATAAAATTTTATTGAAGCTATATAAGGCAAGAATTAAAATGAAAGCTGCTGATTTCTGGATGCGTTACCTGGAACCAATTGCTTACAAGCGGATAAATGGCCCTTTGCGTGTTGAATGGGAAACGGAAGTATTTGAGAAATTTGAAAAACCCTATAAACGGGAAGGTGCAGGGCTTAGCCTGGCAGAATTGCACCTGGAGGAAAAAAATATTAATACTGACACATTAAGCAGCCTTATTAACAGATCATTAAACGCTGCTGATGTTTACCTGGCAGATTCCATCACAACACATTTAAAGACATACCATCATTTTTTTTTAGCAAACAGGCTATTCCTGTTAAACCTGGGAGCAATTTATACAACAGGCTTTGAGTGCCCTAACCCGGAAAATATTATACCGGAATTGCGTTACATGCTGGAGGCTGTTGATCAGATTTATGATGCATTTGATAATAGTTATCCGCAATTTAAAGTAAACAAAGAATATCATTCACTTTATAAACAGGCGATTTCTTTTGTACAAAGCCAGTCTGTTAACCCGGAGAAGTTTGATCATTTCCGTTTTATCAGGGATTATGTTAACCCATTATTCAGTTTTAATCAGCAAATGATCAGGGATTATCATGTAGTATCAGATAATTTCAATGATTACAGCCTGGATAATAACAGTACCTCTATTTTTGATAAAACACTTTATAAAGGCCAGAATGAGAAAGGCATTTATTTGCCGGTTGATGATGAAACAGCTTTGAATGAAATAAGGCAGGTTGGCAAATTATTATTTTACGATCCGGTTTTATCGGGAAATAATAAAAGAAGTTGTGCTTCGTGCCACAAACCAACGGAATATTTTACTGATACATCAGGCGCTGCTTCATTACAGTTTGATAACCGGCAGTCACTTACACGTAACTCCCCATCATTGATAAATGTTTTATACAACCATCTTTTGATGCTTGGTGGCAAACACACATCCTTGCTTAACCAGGCGAAAGATGTTGTTAGTAACCC
>JAGPDJ010000180.1 GCA_018057635.1 Ferruginibacter sp.
TTTTTTGCAGCATCATTTGTGTCATAAAGGTTTTTTCCCATCCCGCTGAATTGTGAACCCTGGCCTGGAAAAATATAAGCGTGTTTCATGATGAGTTGGTTTATTGGGTTGTTAGTTTATTGGTTTACTAGTTTATTGGGTTTAACACTTTTGTATCATTGTTATTAAAAGTTTGTCCGTTTATTTGTTTGTTATTTGTTTTGATAAATTTAGTCTTAAAACTTTTATATAACCATTCAGTTTTTTATGAATGATTTGCAGTTCAAGTAGTAGGCTATTATATTCTGCCAAAGTAATTAATTTTCTGTTTACAGATTTAACTAACCAGTTTTTTGTTTCCAAAATTGAACCCCTGCTAAAAAAGCAAAACCGCTTATTGTCCTTAATATGAAATCTGCCATATCCTTCCGCAATATTCGCAGAAATTGAGTCAGCTGAATTGGTTATCTGCCTGCCCAATTCATAAAGGGCAAACTTATCCCATTTTAATACTATATGCCAGATTTTATCACTAAATGATTGAGAAAGGTTGTATACATCCAGGTCTTCCAGGTTATGCATGTGCAATGTAAATTGTTTAATTGTTTACAACTGTTATATTAAACCATTAAACTAATAAACAAGTAAGAATAACCCCAAAAAGAAAGTTTAGTTATGATTAATAAACTTGATTACAAATAAACTCCGCACCAATAAACCAATAAACAAGAGAAATTACTACAATAAAAAAAGTTTATTCATAGTCAATTACATAACCATAAATAAACTCCATACTGATAAACCATTAAACAAATAAACCAACATCCACCAACCATCAATGCAATCTCGAGCTGATCAACTTCATAAACTCACTTCTGGTCTCGTTTTTTTCAAACTCTCCAAAAAAAGCAGAAGTGGTTGTTACAGAATTTTGTTTTGAGACTCCCCTCATCATCATACATAGATGTGTTGCTTCAATGACTACAGCCACACCAATGGGATCTAAAGTTTCTTTAATAGCAGTAAGGATCTGTGTGGTAAGCCTTTCCTGCACCTGAAGGCGGCGGCTAAACACATCAACAACCCTGGCTATTTTACTCAAACCGGTAATATAACCATTAGGGATATATGCAACATGAGCCTTTCCAAAAAAAGGTAACATATGGTGTTCACACATGCTATACAATTCAATATCTTTTACGATCACCATCTCACTCACTTCTTCGTGAAATTTAGCTGATTCCAGGATGGCTTTTGCATCCATAGAATAACCCTGTGTGATATATTGCATAGCTTTGGCCATTCTTTCAGGAGTTTTTAGCAAGCCTTCCCTTTCAGGGTCTTCACCAAGTAAAGCAATACTATCTTTGTAAGATTTCATGAGTGAAGCAGTGATTGCTTCGTCGTATTCTTCTGTTTTTTTATAGGCCATTTAATGATTTTTTAAAAATGCTGTAATATTAATTAAGCAGGGTATTCAACAAAGTTTCTTTCTGTTTCATATAACCTGATCTGCAGATCTAAATCTTTATCTATCATTGGTCTTAGAATATCAAATATTACAATAGCAATATTTTCTGCTGTAGGATTAAGTGAGGCAAATTCTGTACAATCGAGATTCAGGTTCTTATGGTCAAACCTTTCTACAATATTTTCTTTAACCAGGTCACTGAGTATTTTCAAATCCATCACAAAACCAGTTTCCATATCGGGTACACCGGTTACTTTTACAACAAGCTCATAATTGTGACCATGAAAATTCGGATTGTTGCATTTTCCAAAAACGGCATTGTTTTTTGATTCATCCCATAAAGGGTTTGTAAGCCGGTGTGCAGCGTTAAAATGTTCCTTTCGGTAAACTGCTACTTTATTTTTCATGATTTTATTAAACAAACGATTGATTAAAAAGTTCTGTGATTTGCCGGCTGCTTTAGATTAATTTATTTTAAAACAGAAGTGTGCTGTTTATCAACAAAAGACAGTATAGCTTTTTCGTACCTAAATGTACTATTTTTAGAAGATTATTATCAATTGCCGTAATATTCTACATAAATACGGGGTGTTTCATACAATTTAAGAGCATGAAGTGCCACATTTGCAGGAAGTTTTGGGGCAAGTTGCTCCCAGATACCAATTACCAGGTTCTCAATGGAACATAGTTTGTCTTTCATAAAGGCAACATCTACATTCAGGTTTTTGTGATCCAGTTTTTCTATAACATGTTCCTGGACGATGATACTTAATTTTTTCACATCAAAAACAAAGCCTGTTCCGGGATCAGGATCGCCTTTTAGGGTAACGTGGAGTTCAAAATTATGGCCATGCCAGTTTTCATTGGCACATTTACCAAATACCTCTTCATTTCTTTCCCTGCTCCATAATGGATTATACAATTTATGTGCGGCATTAAAATGTTCTATCCTGGTAATATAAACCATCTTGGTTCCAAAAATTTTTGCAAAGTTAGCCAGTATTCAGTGAATTATAAAGCATAAATGCGAAATTTGTGGAATGCAAATCTTATTGGTAGCTGCAACCTCAATGGAAATAGCCCCTTTTTTGCAGCAAAAACCTGCTGCTGATCATTTAATTACAGGTGTTGGTTGCCCGTCTGCCATCTACCACATTACTCAAAGACTGCATCAAATTGATTACGACCTGGTTATTCTGGCAGGCATTGCGGGCAGTTATACCAATTCACTCAATCTTGGAGATGTTGTAGCCGTAACGAAGGATAATTTTGCTGATGTAGGAGTTTTAGAAAAAAATAAGTTTTATACCATTTTCGAAAAGGGGTTTACCGGCGAAGATGAATTCCCTTTTTCAAAAGGCTGGTTGAATAATGATAACCAGTTGCTCGATCAGATTTTTATTAAAAAAGTGACGGCGGTTACTGTTAATACAGTTACTGATGATGAATTAAGGATACGACAGCTTGTTTCTAAATATGATCCTCAGATTGAAACAATGGAGGGCGCTGCATTGCACTATGTTTGCCTTCAAAACAGCATTCCTTTTTTGCAGTTGAGAGGCATCAGTAATTATGTGGGGGAAAGAGATAAGGTGAAATGGAAAATTGCTGAATCAGTTGAACAGTTGAATGAAGATTTGATAAAGATTTATGATGCATTAATAACATGATGGATTTTATCTGTTCAGCGTTTATATTTTAAAATAGTTATGAAATTAAATATCGGTTTTTCACCTTGCCCGAATGATACTTTTATTTTTGACGCATTGGTAAATAAAAAAATTGACACAGAAGGTATACACTTTGATCCGGTCCTGGAAGATGTTCAAACACTCAATCAATGGGCGCTTGATGGTCAGCTGGATATTACCAAACTCAGTTATGGTGTTTTGCCACTGGTGCTTGAAAATTATATTTTACTCAACAGCGGAAGTGCATTGGGCAGGGGCGTTGGGCCGTTACTGATAACTTCCGGCTGGTTAGGAATGAATGTCGTGGAGCAGCACACAATTGCAATTCCCGGAAAGAATACAACTGCACATTTACTTTTTTCATTAGCGTATCCTGGAGCAAAGAATAAAATATTTTTACGTTACGATGAGATAGAAAATTTTGCTCTGGAGCATAAAGGCATGGGTGTAATTATTCATGAAAACAGGTTCACTTATCAACAAAAGGGGCTGTTAAAAATCTCCGACCTGGGTGATTTCTGGGAACAACAAACAGGAAATCCAATACCATTGGGAGGGATCATGATTAAGAGGAATATTGATATTGAAATTCAAAAACAGGTTGACAGGCTTATTAAAAAAAGCCTCCAGTATGCCTTTGATCATTACCCCCGGTTGAATGATTATGTGCGGCAACATGCACAGGAAATGAGTGATGATGTGATGCGTAAGCACATAGATTTGTATGTGAATGAATATTCTTTAAACCTGGGATTACCAGGTAAAGCTGCCGTTGAAAAAATACTTGAAGTATATAATGCGGTGAATAAACTGGAAAAAACGAATACGGAGATTTTTGTTCCATTGGATTAATTATTTTCTTTTTTCAATGCCCTGCTGTAAACTTCAAGACATCGTTTCCTGGCAAATTCATGATCTACTATCGGTTTGGGATAACTGAATTCCTGGAATTCCGGAACCCATTTTTTTATATAATCAAAATTGGGATCAAATTTCTTTGTCTGCAGGTATGGATTAAAAATCCGGAAATAGGGAGCTGCATCGCATCCGCTGCCCGAAGCCCATTGCCAGCCTCCATTATTGGCTGCCAGGTCAAAGTCAAGTAATTTCTCAGCAAAATAGGCTTCCCCTAAACGCCAGTCGAGCAACAAATGTTTGCATAAAAAAGACGCAACGATCATCCTTACCCTATTGTGCATGAAACCTGTTGCATTCAGTTCCCGCATTCCCGCATCTACAATGGGATAACCAGTTTGCCCTTTGCACCATTTTTCAAATTCACCGGTTTCTTTCACCCATTCAATGTTATCATACGCAGGCTTAAAAGATATTCCCCTGCCAACATGTGGAAAGTGCCAGAGTATCATGTGATAAAAGTCACGCCATATCAGTTCATTCAAATAAGTCTCTGATAAGTGTTTTGTTTTAGCAGCCAGTTGCCTGATACTGATCGTTCCAAAACGCAGGTGAACGCCAAGTTTGGAAGTGCCATTGATACCCGGGAAATCTCTTTCTTTACCATATTTTTTTATCAGTTCTTCCTGAAGTTCATTGGATGGAAATGGAATCGCAGATTCATGGAATCCCAATTGTTTTAACGAAGGTATTTTTGATTCCGGGTGTTTAAAAAAATTGGAATGATATTTTTTACATGAATAGGAGTCAAGTTGTGTGGAAGTTAATGTTGCTTTCCACTTCCTGCTATATGGTGTAAAAACAGTATAGGGCTTTCCATCATCTTTCAGTATTTCGTTTTTTTCAAAAATAACCTGGTCCTTAAATGTCTGCATAATGATGCCATGCATATCCAGGAACTTTTTTATTCCGGCATCACGTTCAGCTGCATAAGGTTCGTAATCATGATTTGTAAAAACAGCTGAGATATCGTATTTGCTTACAAGGTTCTTAAAAGCATTTTCAGGTGTATCATGATATATGATCAAAGATGAGCCGGCATGTACCATCGTTTGCTGCAAAGTTTCCAGGGCTGCATGAATGAAAGCAACACGCCTGTCAGATTTATCCTGAAGTTTGTTTAAAATATGTTTATCAAAAATAAAGATGGGCAATACAGGTTTCCCGCTTTTCAGGGCATGGAATAAACCGGCGTTGTCATCGGCTCTTAGATCTCTTCTGAACCAAAAAATATTTATTTTTTCTGCCATGGTATTTGCTGTAAACTGTGTTTAACAAAAAACGGCAGCATTTGTTTTTTGCAATAAAGCAAATATTTTTAAGCTAATTGTATTAGAATAGGTTTTATTGTCAATGGCAGCTACCCAACGGATATTGTAAATAGCGTTGCTAAGAAATACTTCATCAGCATCTAACAGCTCTTCTATTGTAATCGCTTTTTCCGTAATGGCAAACCCGGCTGAGTTTGCATGCATGATAATAAATTTCCGAATCACGCCTGCAACACAGCCTTCAGAAAGTGAGGGTGTAAAAATATTTCCATCTTTAATGATAAAAATATTTGCGATCGTACTATCACATAACCTGTCATGATTGTTTAAAATTACAGCATCATTGCAATGCCTTTCTTTTGCAAATAATGCGCCCATCAGGTATGGCAGGTAATTGTTATGCTTTAAATTACTGAAACTATCAGCCATTTTTTTTGCATCCGGGTATAT
>JAGPDJ010000007.1 GCA_018057635.1 Ferruginibacter sp.
TTTTGCTGTACATTACCCGTGCTGTTAACCTGGAATGAATTATTTACTGCTGTTTCTGCATTAAATCCAAAATTAACCGGCCTGATCAGTAGAAGATGTTCACAACATTGCATATCAGCTATTAATGCGGTTTACCAAAATCCATTTCTCCTGCCGGGATAGATACAGGCAGGTCATTTTCCCTGGGTGGAATGGGGCAGTTATAACCTGAAGTATATGCACAATAAGGATTGTATGCTTTGTTGAAATCCAGCATCAAAGTATTGCCTTTAATATCATCTTTCATGAAATCGAGGTACTTGCCGCCTCCATAACTCTTATTGCCGCTGGTTAGATCTGTGTAAGGTACAAACAGGTGATTTTTGTATTCTTCTTCCTGCATAAGCTGTTCACTCTGGTAAACCCTAAGTTTTACTGGTTTGTTGTTAATGGTAAAACTCAGGATTCCATAAATGAAATACTTCTTACTTTTTTTCCCGGATGTTTTCATGATAAATCCGCTGCTGTCGTTTACCTTTTCAAATGATGCCAATACCCGGTATTTTTCATTTACCGGAAAAAATTTCATGTATTTTTTATCAGGCCCCTGCACCACTTCATGTGTTTCAACATAAGATTTTTGAAATTCCCTTAAACTTTCCCTGTAAGACTTTTTTTGGGCATGCCCGTTAAAACAAATCAACAGGAAAATTGAAAATAAAACTGATCTCATCTTTTGATTTTTTTAATTCATCATCAGCACATTTACACTGCGCTGCAGAATATTAAATGCTATCTCTGCCATCATATTTTCTTTATCCAGTGTTGGGTTAACTTCCGTTATTTCAAAACAGCAGATCTTCCTGCTTTGCATAAATTTACTGATCAGGTCTTCTGCTTCCCTTTCTTTTAATCCATTGCTTACAGGTGTACCGGTTCCTTTTGAAATGGCAGAATCAAGGCTATCCACGTCAAAACTTACATAAATATCTGTGCAGTCGCTCAGGTAACGTAAAACTTTCCGGCTTATATTTTCTGCGCCATTGCGCCTTACTTCACTGGTAGTAATCACCTTCATGCCATGTTTTTCAATCAACGATTTCTCTTCTTTTTCATAATCCCTAAGTGAGATAAATACAATGTCTTCTGGCAGTACTTTTTGACTGATCTTACCCATATTCTTTAACTGGTCCCAGAGTTTACAGGTGTTTGCATCCGGTTCATGAACCTTACATTCAATATTATCATCTGCAATGGCAGTACTTAACGGCATACCATGCATATTACCCGAAGGGGTAGTGTAAGGTGTATGCAGATCGGCATGAGCATCAATCCATATTACACCGAGTTTACTTTTGGGTTTTGCCATTTTGATGCCTGCAATTGTTCCACCGGAATTACTATGGTCGCCACTGAGCACAACCGGGAAGAAATTATTCTTCATGCTGTCGCAAACAGCCTTGCTGGTTCGTTCGTACAGGTTAACTATACCCTGTATGCGTTTTGCATAGGGAGATTTAATCGGCTCAAACAATAAATTATTTTCTACTTCTATTTTCTCAGATGGGAAGTGCACAAAAAAGTTACTCATAAAATCGAGTGCGGCAATTTTAACTGCATCAATACCCATGCTTGCGCCACGTGTGCCTGCTCCAATTTCTGATGGGACTTCTATTAATTTAATATTTTTCATTTCAATATTATTTATGAAAATGGTTTAATTCTTTAGCAATCATAATTCACTTATAGCAAAAGCTTGGGTTAATTATTTACAAATTTACCATGTTAATTAAAGTGGCTTAATCTTATCAAGCGTGCCAAAACTACCGGTTATGCTGAAACGTACATACATCTCTTCACTGAACCATGAATGTTTTTTCGATTTTTTTACTGCTTCCACGTGATCTTTCATCTTGTAAGCAAAAGCTTTCATGTTGTCGGTATTTTCCCAAATACTGAAAGTTACCTGCTTGATGTATGGCAATTCTCCCATTCCGATAGAAGTTAATAATCCATTAGCATCTTTCAATTCCGTTTCTACGGGTGCTGCCTGTTTCCAGAATGGCCTCACTTTATTTAAACGGATGCTTGCCCTTGTTATAATGGCGATCCGGCCCTGATGTTCTGCATGAACAGGTAGTTTTCCAAAAACCATATTTCCATCCCATGTGCCATGTCCTTCAAGCGGGTCTAAGAAAACGGTCCAGGTTTCGCATTTAAATAGCCTGAACCAACCTGCTATAAATGGCCCGTATATTTGCTTTAATTCCAGTGCTATATCATATTGATCTTCAGTTTTTCGGTTATTTTTAACTGAAACACTGGTATTTACGGTTAAAATGCCCCATTGCTGCCAATCGGGTTTCATAATAAATCTTCCCTTCCTGCTGGTTCCCAATAGTTTGAAAAATGAAATGTTCTTATTCAGCAACAACGGTAACCTGAAGATAAGCATTGTTTGAAAGGCAAAAAAGATGAATCTTTTTTTATATCGAATGATCGTAAGTGTAACCTGCATAAAAATTACAGCAAATTACAGATACTTCAGCTATAAAGCTATCGGGAAGTGGAAATTAAAAAGCCGTTGAAATACATTCAACGGCTATTAAAAATCAGATTTATACTCAGAATTGTTCCAGTTTGCTGAAGAAGAAATCTCCTTCTATGGCAGCATTTTCATTGCTATCGCTTCCATGAACAGCATTTTCACCAACTGAAGCGGCATATTTTTTACGGATAGTACCCTCAGCAGCATTTGCCGGGTTTGTAGCACCAATAAGGTTCCTGAAATCTTCTACCGCATTTTCTTTTTCCAGTATGGCAGCAGTAATGGGGCCGCGGCTCATAAATTCTACCAATTCGCCATAAAATGGGCGCTCTTTGTGTACAGCATAGAACTCACTTGCTTTTTCTATGCTCAGGTGTGTCATTTTCATGGCTACAATACGAAAGCCAGCCTTGTTTATCATTTCTAAAATAGCTCCGGTATGTCCTTTTTCTGTTGCATCCGGCTTGATCATGGTAAAAGTTCTGTTGGTCATTTCTTTAAATTTTGGGCGCAAAGATAGCGGAATGTGTTGATATGCTGATATGCTAATGTGCTAATGTGCTGATGTGTAAATTTGCAAATGTGATAATGTGAAAATGTGAAAATGTAAGAATTTCTTAATTAAGTAATAACAAATAAATCAGAAACCAATTTACCTATCCATAGAAATCACTCGATAACTATATTCTATTGGCTAATTGGCTTTTTACACCTACTTTTGCGCCTCATTTATGCAACCGATCAGTAATATTTTTCCACAACTTAACACTCAAAAGCAGGTAGTAATTACCATGCATCAGAAACCAGACGGAGATGCAATGGGTTCCACTCTGGCACTTTCTCATTTCCTTGTTCAGTTTGGCCACCATGTTACTGTGATCTCACCTACCAACTGGGCTTCATTTCTTAACTGGATGCCGGGGGCAAAACAAGTGCTGGACTATGAACGGGATACTGAAAAATGTAACCAGTTATTAAATACAGCTGATTGGCTTTTTTGTCTTGACTTTAACAGTGCCGCGAGAACAAAAAGAATGGAAACGACATTACTGGAAACTAAAGCCAGTCGGATCCTGATAGATCACCACCCGGAACCACAAACAGAGATATTTGCCTTTGGGGTAAGCGATACAACAAAAAGTTCTACTGCCGAAATGGTGTATGATTTTATCGTTGCATCTGGTTATACAGAGAAGATAAACAAACAAGTTGCAGAATGCCTGTATGCAGGTGTGATGACAGATACAGGGTCTTTCAGGTTTCCATCCAGCAGTGCCGGCGTGCACAGGATGATAGCCGACCTTAAAGAAAAAGGGCTGGAGCACAGTATCATTCACGAAGCCCTGTTTGATAATTTTTCGGAGAACCGTTTTCGCTTTATTGGTAATGTTTTGCTTAACAGGATGGAAGTGTTTTATGAATATAATACAGCTTTGATTGCTGTGCCGCAGGCTGACCTGATAAAATATGATATAAAGACAGGTGATACAGAAGGCCTGGTTAATTTTCCATTGAGCATTGAAGGAATAAAAATGGCGGCTATCATCATAGACAGGGGAGAAGAGCGCAAATGTTCTTTCAGGAGCAAGGGCTCATTTGATGTAAACAGTTTTGCCAGGAAATATTTCAATGGAGGCGGGCATTTTAATGCAGCCGGGGGTTTCAGTAAAGGATCACTGGAAGAAACCATTGCAGATTTTAAGAAAGCTATGAAAGAAAATTCAGATCAATTAAGTACATATAAATTTTAAAAACAACATAAAAAATGAAAAAAGTTTCTTCGTTACTGTTACTCGTAGTCGTAATTTTTACTGCCTGTAAAGAAGCATCATTCAAAAAGGGATTGGATGACCTGGAATATAAGATCATATCTGATGGCAAAGGCCCAAAACTGCAATATGGAAATTACATGCAGATTGAATTTGCCACTTATTACAATACCGGAAAAAAAGATTCATTATTGAATGACTCCAGAACATCCGGTAACCCGGTTATAGAGATACTTGATTCAGTTGCTACACCACCGGCATATTTCAATATTTTAACTCAATTGAAAAAGGGCGACAGTGTTGTGATCAGGATTTTATCTGATTCTGCATTCAAGAAAGCACCTGACCAGATGCCTCCTTTCATTAAAAAAGGACATATGCTATTAACCACTGTTAAACTGGTAAATATTTTCAAATCAAAGTCAGAAGCAGACAGTGCAAGGAACGCTTACATAGCAGAACAGGGTAAAAAAGATTCAATCAATGCCATTGCCCAGTTAGTGAAAGATGATAAAATTTTGTCTGACTACATTGCAAAAAATAATATCAAAGCAGTAAAAACTGCAAATGGTACTTATGTAGAGATCATTCAGCCTGGCACAGGTAATATGATTGATACTTCTGTTGTGGTTAAGACAAATTACACCGGCAGAACAATCGATGGGAAAATGTTTGACAGCAATACAGATCCTTCAAAAGGTCATGTTATGCCTTTCAATGTTAATATGACAAATAACCCTGCATTGGGTCAGCCGGTTATTAAAGGCTGGACAGATGGTTTAAAACTCCTCAATAAAGGAGCCAAAGCAAAGTTCTATATTCCTTCAACGCTGGGATATGGTGCACAGGGAGCAGGTGAAGATATAGCTCCAAATTCTGTATTGTTATTTGATATTGAAGTGCTGGATGTATTAAATAAAGAGCAGGCATTGGCAGATATACAGGTTCAGAATAAAAAAATGCAGGAAATGCAGAAACGTTATATGGACAGTGTTTCCAACCTGCAAAAATCAGCAGCACCGGAAGCTAAAAAATAAAAAGCATAGTTACTTTTTAAAAAAAAGGCAGCTCAGGTATTTCTGAGCTGCTTTTTCAATTTATTGTTATGATCATTTCAGCAACGTGTATACGCTTCAACCAGGTTAACTGCTTCTTTAGCTTCTTTCACATCATGTACCCTTAATATAGAAGCACCGTTATTAAGCGCAAGTGTATTTAAAACTGTTGTTCCATTTAAAGCTTCAGCAGCAGAGATATTCAGTGTTTTATATATCGTACTTTTCCTGGAAAGCCCTGCAAGAACAGGTTTATCAAGCATTTTAAAAACAGAAAGGGATTTTAGCAATTGGAAATTATGTTTGGCTGTTTTAGCAAAGCCAAAACCGGGGTCAATGATTAGTTCGCTTATGCCTGCAGCTTTGCAGGAATCAATTTTTGCTATAAAATAATCGAGTACTTCTTTAACCACATCCTCATAATTTGCCTGCTGCTGCATGGTATCCGGAGTTCCTTTCATGTGCATACAAATAAAAGGAACCTGCAGTGAAGCAACTGTTTTGATCATATCGCTATCCATTTCGCCACTGCTGATATCATTCACAATTGAGACTCCGGCTTTAACGGCATTATCTGCAACGGAACTATAAAAGGTATCAATTGATAAAACAATTTCCTGGTTATGCTGCCTTATTTTATTTATTACAGGCAAAACCCTTTTCCATTCTTCTTTTTCAGAAATACGCTGGCTTCCCGGGCGGGTACTTTGTCCGCCAATATCAAGTATATCTGCGCCTTCCTCAATCATTTTTTCTGCCAGTTCCCATATTTTTTCCGGGCCCTTACTGATATGGCCTTCAAAAAAAGAATCTGGGGTAATATTAAGGATACCCATCACCAAAGGTTTTTCCAGGCTTAGCAGTTTTCCTTTGCAGTTAAGTGTAAACATTTGAAAGAGTAATTGTAATTTTGAACTTTCACGCAAATTAAGTAATAAATTACGGGTAATAGAAAAGGGTATGACAACAAATGAACAGTACGACCGGGCGGTAAAGCATAGCAAGGATACATTTATTAAAAAGACGAAAGATTACGGAACATCCTGGAGGGTTTACCGTACCATCTCCATTGCCGACCAGATTTATATCAAGGCAAAAAGGATTCGTACTATACAGGAAAAGAAAACTCAGAAAATTGAGGATGGTATTAAAAGTGAATTTGAAGGCATTCTGAATTATGCAGTGATAGGCCTCATACAACTTGATATTGGCAGCGATGAATCTGAACAGTTACCGGTAAACGAAGTTGAAAACAGGTACGATGCTAAAATAGCAGCTGCTAAAAACCTCATGCAGGATAAGAACCACGATTATGGGGAAGCATGGCGGGAAATGAGCCAGGAAAGTTTTACCGACCTCATACTGGCCAAAATTCTGCGTATAAAGCAGATCATTTCCAATGAAGGTGCCACATTGGTGAGTGAAGGAATAGATGCCAATTTTTTTGATATTTTAAATTACTCAGTATTTGCCCTCATATTGATTGATGAAGGCAAACAATCAAAATAGATTCATATGAAAGCAACTGTTACCATTGCGAGGATCATTACCGGACTTTTATTTATTTTTTCAGGATTGGTAAAGGCCATCGACCCACGTGGGCTTGCTTATAAAATGGAAGAATTTTTTGAAGTATGGGCAAATGCCGGATTTATGAAAGGTTTGATGGAAACCCTTACTCATTATTCGCTCTCTTTTTCTATTATTATGATCACCCTGGAAGTAGTGCTTGGTTTGGCATTGCTGATTGGCTGGCAAAAGAAACTGACTGCTTGGTTGATACTATTGCTGGTTCTTTTCTTCACTTTCCTTACTGCTTATGTACTATTCAGTGGTAAAATAAGGGCGTGCGGTTGCTTTGGAGATTGTATTCCGCTTACACCTATACAAACATTCAGCAAGGATATTATTTTGCTCATTCTTGCAATATTGATGGTATGGCAAACAACGTATATTAAACCGCTGGCCAAACCTTTCTTTTCATTTTTATACATTGCTGCAGCAACAGTCATCACATTAGCTTTGCAATTCTATGTGTTAAAACATATGCCTTTGGCCGATTGCCTTCCTTATAAAAAGGGCAATGATATTCTCAAGCTGCGGGAAATGCCGGCTGATGCTGTTCAGGATAAATTTGATTATGTTTTTGTTTATGAAAAGAACGGAGAAAAAAAGGATTTTCCTGTTTCCGCATTACCAGACAGTACCTGGAAATTTGTAGAAAGGAAACAGACGCTTATTGAAAAAGGGAAGAACAATGTTCCATTGATCAATGATTTTTCACTTTCCGATACAACTGGAAATGATGTAACAGTAGAAGTACTTTCAAATGCTGACTATTATTACCTGTTATTTATTAAAGAAGTTCCGGAAGGAAAAAATAAATGGTTGAATGATTTTAATAAGATCAGCAGTAGTGCTGCAGCAAAACTTAAGAAAGTTTATGTTATAACACCACAACGGGATGCTGTGAGAAAATTCCTTTTCATGAATGACATCAGGGTTGATGCAATTTTTACTGCAGATGCAACAGCTATCAAAACTGCTGCAAGAACAAATCCGGCCTTATATAAAATGAAAGGGCCTGTTGTTGAATCAAAATGGGGTTGGGCAGATTTTGATAAAGTTGATCGGTAAAGTTTGTACGTGCTGTTTTTAGTTGAAAAGTTAATAGTTGAAAAAGTTCATAGTTATGAGTGCATAGTGTTATACTAAAATCTTAAATGAACCAATAAACCAGTTAACCAATAAACCTGCAACCAATTAAACTAACAAACCAGTAAACCAAATCATTGATCTACCTCCTTAAAAAAATATCATATTCTTTTCTTGTATTGATTGGTATTGTTGCATTGGTATTTATCATGTTCCAGGGCTTTGGTGATCCTGCAAGGCTGGTAGCAGGGCAGTCGGGCGATAAAAAGACAATTGAGAATATCCGCAAAGACCTACACCTGGATGAACCAAAATGGAAGCAGTTTCTCATTTATCTGAATGATGTTTCACCCTTAAGTTTTTATAGTTCTGAAGAAATTGAGAATAAAAAAATTGCAGGTTTATTTATCGGGGGGAAAACAAAATTTGTGCTGAAATTTCCATACCTGGGCCGAAGCTACCAGACAAAAACGGATGTAAGTAAAACCTTGCTGGATGCCTTGCCCGGCACGCTGGTACTGGCATTTACAGCCATGTTGTTTGCATGTATACTTGGGATATCCCTTGGCGTTATTGCAGCGGTAAAAAAAGGTAGTTGGGCAGACCAGTCTGCTGTTTTCAGCAGTATTGCCGGCATATCTGTCCCATCATTTTTTATGGCAATCATCATCGCTTATTTATTTGGCATTGTATTGCATGCATATACCGGGTTAAATCTTACCGGAAGCCTGTTTGAAATAGATGAACTGACAGGTGAAAAATTCCTGAACCTGAAAAACCTGGTACTGCCTGCGTTCACACTTGGTATCAGGCCACTGGCAATCATAACACAATTAACCAGAAGTTCTATGTTAGATGTGCTTGGCCAGGATTATATCCGCACAGCTTATGCAAAAGGTTTAAGTAAGCGTACCGTTATTTTCAGGCATGCATTGCAAAATGCACTCAACCCGGTAATTACCGCAATTACGGGATGGTTTGCTGAGTTACTGGCGGGAGCTTTTTTTGTTGAATACATTTTTGGCTGGAAAGGTATAGGGAAGTTAACGGTAGATTCATTGGAAAAACTAGACTACCCCGTTGTAATGGGTGCCGTTTTATTCAGTGCCATTATTTTCATTTTTATTAATATTGCTGCCGATGTATTGTATAGAATTATTGATCCGAGAATTAAAGTGGTTTGAGGTTTGAGGTTTGAAGTTTGAGGTTCGATGTTTGAAGTTGTTAAAGTTTTATAAAATGCTATAAGTTTAATTCATTGTTTTATATATGAAGCTTCTATAAAATAATAAATATTTAATTTCAATTTCTTTTCACATTTTCTTCTGAAGTTATTTCTCCTGTTGGTATAGTATTTGTAATCCCCAGATTATGAAAAGACTAAATGTATTACCAGCAATTTTTTTAATGATGCTATTATTTGCATCGCAGTTTACCATGGCTCAGAAAAGAACTTCAGAATCTCAGGTATTTGACAAAGGTACTGTTACTGTCAGTTTGGGGGTAGGATCCGGCATTGATTATAAGAATGTGAATGACAATGCCACTTTTGGAACTAAAGCAGCACTTGAGGTAGGGATATGGCAGGCAGGCCCCGGCGTTATTTCTTTGGGTGCAGAGATAGGCGGAGCATTTTCAAGTGGAGGTAAATACAATGATTTCCGTTCCAGCACCCTGGTTGTTGCCGGCAGATCAGCATGGCATCATGGCTGGAAAGTTAAAAGACTAGATACTTATGCAGGTATTTCTGCAGGTGTTGGCTTTCATCACCACGATTACAACAATGGCAATAGTGTGAAATTAGACCAGGTTATTCCGGTGTTTTCTCCATTTATCGGTGCATCATATTTCTTTACGCCTTCATTTGGGGCAAATATAGAAGCAGGCAGGAATATCAATGCCATCCAGGTTGGTTTGATCTTCAAACTTAGATAGAATTTTTTCAATTATTTTTCTAATAAATAAATGCTTCAGTATTATATGTACTGAAGCATTTATCATTTTAGTGAAAAAAGAGTTGGAATTAAAATTTTACGAAGAATTTAATACCGTTTATGTTCTGGAGTTGTGACCCTGATTTAACCGCACCCTGGAATTCTTTTCTTTCCATGGATGAGTAATAAGTATATGCAAACCTGTCAATACTTTTTATCCTCCCTTTAAATGCTTTATCTTCAAAAGAAGAATAATAAACAAAATTGGTATTACCCATCGATTTTATTTTGCCTTTAAATGCTTCATTATCGAAAGAACTGTACCAGCCAAAATTCACAGAACCTGCTTTTTTTATTTTTCCCTTATAAGCATCATTATCAAGCAACATATAATATTCAAAAATGGCTGTACCTATGCTTCTTACTTTACCTTGTAATTCTTCCCTGTCGTACGTGCCATAATAAGTGATATGGTTTCTGCCAATATATTTCACTTTTCCACGGAAAGCCTCATTTTCTGTAATGTTATAATATTCAACACGGCCCGGGTAAACATCCAGTTTAGACATACTTGGTATTCTTTCAGAAATCACTTCGTTGCCCCAGGCTGTAATAGTTCCGGTTTCGGTCATACTAACTGTTACACCTTCATCCAACAGAAAGAAAATAGATTCTATTACACCATCTTTTGTAAGGTTTACCCTTGATATCTTTTGGGCAAATGCGGAAGTGAACAAGATGCTTATGATTGTTGCTAAAAATATCTTTTTCATATTGTAATAATTGAGCTTGTTGTAACAGTTAATAAACTTAACTATTTAATAAAGTTAAAAAGAATTCCCGATAAAGTATTGAATTTAGTTCTCCCGGGGCACAGTTTATGAATTCCTTAAAATGGCCCAAAATCTGTTGATTTTATATTTTGTCTTATTTATACGATATGGCAGTAAAATGACCTGGTAAGTAGTGGTTAATGCCATTTACTTAAACAATTAACAATAAACACTGAACTTCTTACCTTTGTACCCTAAATCACAAATCAAATGAAGGAAGTATATATCATTTCTGCTGTACGTACCCCAATTGGTAGTTTTGGAGGTTCATTGAAAGGATTTTCTGCCACACAATTAGGCGGCTTTGCCATTAAAGGCGCACTGGAAAAAGCAGGTATAAAACCTGAACTTGTTAATGATGTATTGATGGGAGCTGTTATTCAGGCAAACCTGGGCCAGGCACCGGCCAGGCAGGCTGCTAAATTTGCCGGATTACCAAATGAAGTGAATTGTACTACTATCAATAAGGTATGTGCCAGTGGCATGAAAGCTATTTCACAGGCAGCTCAAAGCATTATGCTGGGAGATGCTGATATTGTTGTTGCTGGTGGTATGGAAAGCATGAGCAATGTGCCTTTTTATATTGACAGTATGCGATGGGGTAATAAATATGGGAACACTCAAATGATAGATGGCCTGGCAAAAGACGGGCTTACAGATGTATATGATGGTAAAGCCATGGGTAATGCCGCAGAATTGTGTGCCAGTACCTGCGGCGTGAGCAGGGAAGAGCAGGATGCTTTTGCTATTGAAAGTTATAAACGCAGCCAGGCAGCAATAACTGCCGGCAAATTTGAAAATGAGATCATCCCGGTTTCTATACCACAACGCAGCGGCGATCCGCTGATCTTTGCCAAAGATGAAGAACCGTTCAATGTTAAGTTTGATAAGATTGCTTCCTTAAAAGGAGCGTTTGTTAAAGACGGAACGGTTACTGCCGCCAACGCATCCACGATGAATGACGGTGCTGCGGCATTGGTATTGATGAGTAAAGAAAAGGCATCAGAACTGGGCCTGAAACCAATCGCCAGGATTGTAAGTTATGCAGATGCTGAGCAGGCTCCTGAATGGTTCACTACCACACCATCACTGGCTGTTCCAAAAGCTGTGGCAAAAGGAGGATTGAAAATGGAAGACATCAGTTTTTGGGAATTAAATGAAGCATTTGCTGTTGTTGGAATCGAAAACAGCAAACGCATGAATCTGGATCCCTCAAAAGTAAATGTAAACGGGGGAGCAGTTTCCATTGGCCATCCGTTGGGATGCAGCGGTGCAAGGATCATTGTTACACTCATCAACGTATTAAAACAAAATGCAGGGAAATATGGCGCTGCAGGGATTTGTAACGGAGGTGGCGGAGCAAGCGCAATGGTTATAGAAAGTTTATAAAATAAATGTCATACCATCATAAGGCGCTCTTACTTCGGGAGCACCTTTTTTATTTGTAATTCTTTGGGAATAATTAACTAATTCAAAGGATGGTCTACAAAATATAAATCTCCAATATTTTTGCATAAATCCTGCCTCTGTGAGTTAACAACCTAATAAGTAACATTTTCGTATACAAGTATATGTAAGTGTTTTGTATATTTATCTTCATGAAAGAGCGTTTATACAAGATTTTGAATATAAAACATTCGGAATCTATACAGGTTTTCGATTTGTTAACCGTTCAATTTTTTATTGGCCTTGCAAACGCTTTAATTAGTATCATCGCTTTTACCCTCTTTGTTTATAATTTTCCGGTTGATTATCTTCCTTTGGTTTACCTGGTCATTGCAGGGGTTCTTATAATGTTTAATTTTATTTATGAGAAACTGGAGCATCGCTTTTCACCGCTACAATTAATTAAATACATTACAGGGTTTGCTGTAATTCTAATGATATTTTTATGGATTGGTCTTACTTATGGAAATAAGGATCATTTTATATTTATGTTGCTGGTTTGTAGTGTGTTGATTTATATGATAACCGGTTATGCATTTTGGGGGCTGGTTTCATTACTTTTTAATGTTAGGGAAAGCCGTAGGATATTTTCTATTGTAGGGTCGGGCGATATTCCTGCAAAACTGATTGGGTACATAGCAGCTCCGTTATTAATTCCTTTTGTTGGGCTCAATAACCTGATCTGGCTGGCTGTTCTTTCAATGGGTATCAGCCTGCTTTTATTCAGCAGGTATATTAAGAAAAAGAACTGGGAAACGATCAAGCAAAAATTCCATAAAGAAGACCATCATGTTGAAGATGTTTTTAACAAAAAAGATTTTGTAAGCTTCTTTTTTAAGAACAGGCTGATCTTTGCCATCTCATTATTGTCACTCATCAGCTACAACGTATTTGTGCTGATTGATTTTACTTTTATTTCTCAGGTAAAACTGCGGTTCGAAAACATTACTGACCTGGCAGCATATATCGCATTATTCTTTGCATTTGGCAGGGTGATCGCATTGACATTCAAATTAATTTTTACCAGCAGGGTTATTGAGAGGCTTGGGGTTATTTACTGTTTATTCATTACCCCTATAGTTCTTTTTCTTTTCTGTATGTTGTTTTTTGCATTTGGTGACCAATCAAAATATACGCTTTTCATTTTTGGTTTAATGGCAATGATTACAGAAGTACTCCGGTCAACTATGCAGGAACCGGTTTTCTTTATCCTATTTCAGCCGCTGAAAGAAAAACTAAGATTAAAGGGGCATATCATTTCAAAAGGTTACATGTATCCGCCTTCGCTGATTATCGTTGGAGTATCATTGTTATTATTATACCGTTCAGGAGCAGAAATGAGCATCATGTTCGCTATTAAACTATTGATCGTTAATCTTTGTATCTGGGCAGGGATAATATTTTTAATAGGCCGTACTTACCTGAATACCATCCATGCTTCCATCCGGAAAGGAATTTTTACCAGTGATGATATTTATATCACAGACAATAACACCATTGAAATTCTGTTAAATAAAATTGAAAAAGGAGATAAAACCGATGTTATTTATGCGCTGAATCTATTACAGAAATCCGGTTACCCAGGGTTCAATGAATTGCTTGAAAAGAAACTCCGTGAAGGAAATGATATTGCCGTGAAGAAATTTGCCCTTGAATTGAGTGAATCTGCAGGAAAAATAAGCTTGGACGTTTTAAGGAATATGTTGTTTTCCGAAACCGATGCAGAATTAAAACAAAAAGTAATTTCCCTGCTCTGCAAACATGACCCGGAATTTTTAAAAGAAGCTTCAGAAAATATAAGCCATAATGAATATGCAGTGAGAAAGATCATTGTGATAAACTTATTGAATCAACGTGAGTTTAATTATTTATTCATAGCAGGCAATGAAATCAATAGCCTGTTGTATTCTTCAGTTCCGGCAGAACGGGAGTTGGCTATTGAGATTATCAGTGATGTAAAACATGTTCAGTTTTCAGATGCATTAGCTGCATTGATTGCAGATGATGACATTTCAGTAAAACGGGCTGCTATATCCACAATTTGTAAACTCAGGTTGCATAAACTGATACCGTCAATTATAAACCTGCTTGATCAGCCTGCAGACAGGAATCTTGTTTTGAAAGGCCTGCAACTCTACGGTGATGATCTTTTTGAAGATATAAATAATATAGAAGGTACATATGTAAGTGATTTTGTAAAAATTGCCGCCAGGGTAAAAGGACCTTATTCAACAGCATTCCTTTTATCTCATTTGGATGATAATAGTGATGATTTGAGAAATAAAATTGTTCATGCACTCTGGGCAAAAGAATATGAATTTGCTTCATCGGGTGAATCGGAAAAATTAGGATTTTATCTGAACATTTACCTGAAGTTGGGGCTGGATAAGATCAGGGACTATCACAATATCCCGGAATTTAAGGATAAAGATATTATTAAAAGGGCTATTTTCAGTGAAGTTAAAAATGATCTTTCCTTATCCCTGAAAATTGCAGTATTGTTATACAGGAAAAAGGAGATCAACCGTATCCTGGAACTCATGGAAATTGATAAGCATGATAAATTGTATAATGCAATGGAAATGCTGGAATTGTTATTACCAAAGCGGATATCAAAAGATATGAATCTTATTTTTGATTTTATTCTAGATCCGGCCGGCAGTATTCCGGGTAACATGCAACAGGAAATAAATATTTTTTACAACAAAGTAATTTTTAATTCCCCAATGGCATTTAATCCCTGGACGAAAGCTGTTTGTGTTTATTCCTCCTGGCGTAATAACCAAACCGACTTCCTTATGAAATTGAAAGATAATCAACAGCCAGATTTACATTACCTGGTTAAGGAAACAAAGGAATATGTAATTGAAACACAAAAAAATAAATCATGATTATTATTGAAAAAATTCTGCTGCTAAAAAATTCGGATATTTTTAAAAATTGTAATGAAGTTGACCTTATTGAAGTTGCTTCAATCTGTAAAGAAAGCCAGGTTGATAAAGATGTTACGATATTTAAAAAGGGGGATGCAGGTAATTGTATGTACTTTATATATTCTGGTAAAGTATCTATACATGATGAAGAGCACCAACTGGCTACTCTTTCTGAAAATGAAATTTTTGGCGAGTTGTCTTTACTGGATTCAGAAACAAGATCTGCTAGTGTTACAACTTTAACGGATTGTATTTTTTTAAAAATTGAACAGGAAGCTTTTTATGATGTAGTGGCTATCAATACTGATATCCTGAAGGGAATTATGCGGACTTTATGTAAACGACTTAGAGAACAGGACAGGATCACTATTGAAATGAAAAAGAAAATTTCCTGATAATAATTAAATGATCACTTGTAACAGGATCATGCCGGAATTAGATGTTCAGTTAAAGTTATGCAGGTTTAAAAAACAGCTAATTTAATGAAGTTTTGAAAGATTTTTCAATTTTACAGGCTCCCTTTGTAACAGGGATGACCTGGTATGAAAATGATGGTCTTTAAGGAATTTTAACTGAAGTTTTTTCCAGTCTGTTTCATCTGCAACTACTCCATAGTGTAAAAATTCGTTTTTTAACCGAATGGAAATTTCTTGAAAATCATTTCTTCCAAGGTAATCCAGATCAGCATCACAAATTATTTTTTGTAAAAGTGTTCTGGGTTTTTGAGGTACTTTAGTTGCCATGATGATATCAAGTATCAGTTCCTTTTCCGGATCATTAAATTTGAACTGTACACTGTCTTCCAGGAATATAGCACAGCTTTTCTTTTCATGTTCAGCATATGTTTCCAGGAATCCTGTATCATGATATAGCGCGGCAACTTTCAAAAGATACAATTCCGTTTCATTTATACCTTCCTCTTTTGCAATTCGCTCAGCATGCCTGATCACATCGATTGTATGATCTACAGAATGATATGATAATTCCGGAGCCAATCCGGTTAATTTCAAAATTACATGATCATATATTATGTCAAAATCACTTCGGGGCATGCTGATTCATGAATTTATTATACAATTATTAATTATTGATACCCAGGTATTTTGTTGATCAATCAGATCACTATCAGCTTTAAAGTTAAACATGGCGGTTTTAAAAACAAATTAAACTTTTTGATTTTTTCCGGATATTATTTTTACCGGAAAACTATGCAGATATAGCGCTTATATATAAATCCTCCACTTTTTTCCGCGCCCAGGGTGTTTTACGTAAAAATTTCAACGATGAGTTTATAGTTGGATTACTTGTAAAACAATTGATCCTGATAATGGAGCCCAATTGCTCCCATCCAAAATGATGAACCAGTTCGGTGAGTATCATTTCAAGGGTTTTACCATGTAATGGATCATTGGAATGCATGCGTAAAATTTATATAAAGGTATTGATATGTCAATAAATATTGTATGCTTTAATCATATTCTATAAAGATTATACCTTCATCCTAAAATATTATTAAACCTGAATAGCAATGAAAGCAAAATATATTTGCTACAGCAAAGAAACATATTCGCCAGAAGAAATGACAGAGCGCAGTACATCACACCTTGCTTTCATGGATCAGCGAAGAACTGTAAGGGATTTTTCTTCAAAACCAATTCCGGATGAAGTAATAAAGAACATCATCATGGCAGCATCCACTGCTCCTTCAGGTGCACATAAACAACCGTGGACATTTTGTGTTGTAACAAACCAGGAATTAAAAAAAGCGATCAAAGAAGCTGCAGAAAAAGAAGAGTTTGAAAGTTATCACAAACGGATGCCCGAAGATTGGCTGGAAGACCTGAGTTACCTGGGTACCGACTGGCACAAGCCATTCCTGGAAATTGCTCCGGCACTGATCATTGTATTCAGAAGGCCTTATGAAATAGAAAATGGCAAAAAGCGAAATAATTATTACGTAAATGAATCTGTGGGCATTGCATGTGGGTTTTTATTAGAGGCAATACACTTTTGCGGACTGGTTGCATTAACACATACTCCAAGCCCCATGAATTTTTTAAGCCATATACTCAACAGGCCCGAAAATGAAAGGCCATTTTTATTGATACCTATAGGATATCCGGCTGATGAAACCCTGGTTCCGGACCTGGTTAGAAAAACAGAAGAAACCGTATTACAGTTTTATAAATGAAATTTTCCCGTTTTTATGAAATTTACCCAAATAGTCAGATTTTCTGTTCAAATAAACTAAAAAGTAAAATTTTCAGGTTCAGAAGCAACCTTTAAACTCATTTAACAGTTAATCACAATTTGTTTGTGTGCCTGTGATAGAATAAATTTGCATCCATTCAATTTTAAATAGTATTTAAACAAAATAGCAGCATGCGACAAATTGCCTTTAGAGAAGCTTTGCGGGAAGCAATGCAGGAAGAGATGAGAAGGGATGAACGGGTATTTTTAATGGGAGAGGAAGTAGCTGAATACAATGGCGCTTATAAAGTGAGCCAGGGTATGCTGGAAGAATTTGGCGAAAAAAGGGTAATAGATACGCCTATTGCAGAACTTGGTTTCGCTGCAATAGCAGTTGGTGCTGCTCAGAACGGATTAAGGCCGATCGTTGAATTCATGACCTGGAATTTTGCAGTTTTACCTTTAGATCAGATATTGAATACAGCCTCTAAAATGCTTGCCATGAGTGGCGGGCAGGTTGGATGCCCCATCGTTTTCCGCGGGCCGAATGGTTCGGCAGGGCAGCTGGGAGCTCAGCATTCTACGGCTTTTGAATCGTTATATGCAAACATTCCCGGGCTCAAGGTAGTTTCTGTTTCAAATCCTTATGATGCAAAAGGCCTATTAAAAAGCGCCATTCGTGATGATGATCCGGTTGTTTTCATGGAAAGTGAAGTTATGTATGGCGATAAAGGAGACGTTCCTGAAACAGAATATTTGTTACCAATTGGCAAGGCTTTTATTAAAAGACCCGGTAAAGACGTAACGGTTGTTAGTTTTAATAAAATGATGAAAGTAGCGCTTGCTGCTGCTGAAGAACTGGCTAAAGAGGGTATTGAAGCTGAAGTGATCGACCTGGCTACTATCAGGCCGCTCGACTGGTTCACTATCCTGGAAAGTGTGAAGAAAACAAACCGGCTTGTAATTGTAGAAGAACAGTGGCCCTTCGCATCTGTTTCTTCTGAAATTTCTTACCGGATACAAAAAGAAGGGTTTGATTACCTGGATGCACCAATACGAAGAATTACATCAGCAGATGCTCCCATGCACTATGCCCCAAACCTGGTAGCTGCGTATTTGCCTGATGTTCCCCGTACTGTTAAGCTTATCAAAGATGTGATGTACCTAAAGAAATAAACTATTGTGTAACATATACAAATATGTACAGCGTATACTCCTGTTCTCATTTCTGTTAATTGGCAACCAGGCCATATCACAGAATTTTTTTGCCAGTGTTTTTGCAGGCAGTAGTAATTATTCAGGTGAACTGCAGGAGAAAAGATTTAGTTTCAGTCAGTCAAATCTTGCTTTTGGCATTGGTTTATTATTTGAAGCCAACGAAAAACTACTCATTCGTGGCGATTTTACTTATGGAAGGATCAGCGCAAGTGATGAGTTTAGCAGTAAAAACAAAAACAGGAACCTGAGTTTTTATTCTTATGTGTATGAATATTCATTGGGTGCAGAATATGTATTACTTGATCTTTACCGTTACAGGGTTTCCCCATACCTGATGACCGGCATAGCTTTATATGATTTCAATCCATTTACAAAGGATAAAGACGGCAACAAGATCATGTTGTCTGAGTTAAGCACAGAAGGACAAGGTTTTTTTGATGGAAGAAAGGATTACAAATTACGCCAGTATTCAATACCTATTGGGGGTGGTATTCAATGGGCCATCAATGACAATAAAAGGATTGGTATTGTTTTGGGCTTTCGTAAAACTTTTACAGATTACCTGGATGATGTAAGTACAACTTATGTGGATGAACTGGTATTGGCTGCCAACAGGGGCCAGAAAGCAGCAAATATTGCGTACAGGGGGGATGAAGTTCCGGGAGGAAGTTCAACTTATCCTGCCGGTGGAACCCAGCGTGGGAATCCTAAAACAAAAGATTGGTATTATTTTACCGGTATAACTTTCAGGATACGACTTACACCCAAAAAAAGAGAAATAGAATTCAGGTTTGATACTAAAAAATCAAGAAAGTCAAGATTGGGTTGCCCTAAACTATATTAGTACTGCAATTGTTATTGTTTTACATTGTATCTATGGCCGGGTAAACTAACCGGTTTTTCATAAGAAATTAAATCTTTCACGCTCAAAGTAATTGTATTAAATGGCTTATCGTTCATTGGAAGAATGCCTTCTTGACCTGGAAAAGAACGGGCAACTGATCAGGGTAACGGAAGAAGTAGATCCCAACCTCCAGATGGCGGCTATCCATTTACGTGTGTTTGAGGCCGGAGGTCCGGCACTGCTTTTTGAAAATGTGAAAGGCAGTCATTTCCGGGCTGCATCCAATATTTTTGGTACACTTGAGCGAAGCCGGTTTATTTTCCGTCAAACACTTGATTCAGTGCAACAAATGATCGCTTTAAAAAGTGACCCGTTAAAGGCAATTAAACAACCAATCAGGAATTTTAAAACCGGACTGGCTGCTTTTAAAGCATTTCCCCTAAAGAATCCTTTGAATAAACCGGTACTTTACCAGGAGATTAAAATTTCCGACCTGCCCCTGATAAAGCACTGGCCAATGGATGGAGGCGCTTTTGTAACATTGCCGCAGGTATACACAGAAGACATTGATAACCCGGGAATCATGCATGCAAACCTGGGCATGTACCGCATACAGCTA
>JAGPDJ010000181.1 GCA_018057635.1 Ferruginibacter sp.
GTTGCGCAACAAATTAATAATAATGGAATTTTTCTATTGGTCATATACTTTCTTTTTAAAAATTTATCGTAATACCGGCATTAAGTGAATAGTCAGCAAAGGCAGCATCACCCTGTGCGTGAATACCAGTTGCTGTTGTTTGTAATTTATCAGCATAGCTTTGTACCCGGTTACGCTTAACAGCAACAGGAACAGACAGATAAAAATCCAGTTTTTTAGTTCTGTAGCTTACTACAGGCTCCACTGCAAGTACATACCCCGGCCTTCTGAAACCCTTACTTCCTCCAACCAGGTCTTTTGCAGGTATTCCTTCTAAACGGATACCTGAAGTAAATTCAAATTTTTTAACTGAATATGTTAAACCTGCCCTTACCATATACTGATCAGGAACACTCATGTATGCGGTAAAGTATTTCATGGCATTTGCAGAAGCTATTCCTCCTCTTGCAGTTGATACGCCGTTTTGTTCTCTTGGATTTACCAGGTAATATGCATCAGCGTATACTGAAAGTTTTTTTGCCGGTTTATAATATGCTTTTATTTCAGTGGCAATTCCGGTTCCGCCATCACCTAACTGAATAGATTGATCTACCGGACCAAATGTAGAAGTTGTATCATTTTTTTGGAAATAATCCTGGTACCTGTAATCTCCGGTTGGAAGTTTCAGCCCCAGACCTATTTGAAGGTTTCCTTTTTTATTCTTTACAGGATCAAACATCCAGCGATACAGCATCAGCCGGGTATCACCAATACCAAACGAATTGGTTGCCTGCCTGGCATTTGCACTTTTGCTGGTATTTCCGTAATGTTCATATTTTGAAGACCGGGTATTGGAAATAACCGGAACCGTTATAGCTGCAGACCATCTTGCATTGAATGTTCTGGTAAGTGTTATATCCAGAGAATATGAATGATTAATTACTTCCGTACTACTGTCTACCCTATGGTTTTGTTCTTCTTTACCAACAAAATGTTTATACGACCTGAAATACCTGTTATTTAAATTCAGCTTCCAGCCTTTTGCATCACCCGGATGATTCATACTGCATGAATTTCCGGTGCTTCGAATGGCAACACAGCCTTGTGCATCAATATTATGATTTACAAATATCATGAGCGCTATAATAAATATTACTTTTTTCATTGCTTTAATTTTAATGGAATAAAATAACCGGTCTGTTTCAGACCATTTCTTAACGCAAGTAAACATTTTGTTTACCGCAATAATTTTTAAGATCCATTATTCCATCATGCAATGAACAATTGAATAAACCCCATTAAAACAGGAATAACTATCTATCCGGTTTACTACTTTCATTATGCTCAGGAAATAACAGACCGGATTTGATCCGGTGGCATTTCTGCCATTTCGGTGAAGCACTTATATAAATCCGCTGAAAAAACATATTCGGTATCTGTTAAATATATAAAAGTTAACTCCATTTCACCGGACCGGTGTTGCTGAAAATATTCATTTGAAACAACAGGCTTTTTTACTGGATGATCTATCCCGTTTTTCTCCGGTAAAGAACCATCTGTGGCAGCCAAAGCAAACTCAGATTTATATTTGTTCAATTCAGCTTTTGAATTGTTTTTAATACAAAGCAGGTAAACTGTATCGTTGATCACCTTGCGCATCACATAATTGTAATATTCTCCGTTCTGGCTAAATTCGCCATAATATCTTTCATAAACCGGGGTGCTGGAATAATATGGATTTGAAAGCGGAACTTTTATTTCTACCAGGTTTTCCTGGTTGTAATTTCCTATATCCAGTTGGTTTTCAAATTTTACATTTGATTGATGCAACATATACTCCAGTGTAAGCCTCACACCAGTAACATTAAACAGGTGAATAGCAACGAGTAATATGGCAGCAACTTTTTTCAAAATTTAGAAACCCTGTACTTTTAAGTATTAAATTTTTATTTTACTTCTTTACCTGGAGCCTGTCATTTGTCCATTGTCCAACTTTTCTTCCGTATTCAGTACTGATGATGCAAGAATGATGAAAATGGATGCCTCCATAAAACCTGGCCCAGTTATTTTCAATTGCAGCATGCCGGAAGGAAGTGAAAGACCTGTTAGCAATTCCAAATTCCAGTTCAGATGTATCTGTGTATGCAAAATTATCTCCAAACACGTTCGTCAGCGCTTCGGCAGCTGCCGCAGATATCGTGCTGTGGCCGCAGGTATACTCCGGAAATGGCGGCGTTTGTAAAAAGGGGTGCCATTCCTGGTCTATGTATTGGTTAATCGCCGTTTCCGGCCTCACCAGGTTACTCCGGTATTTTTCATCCCAGCATTGAATAAATGCATCATACATGGCAATAGCTGTTTTCGTATATGCATATACGGTAGTATTAAAATCTATCTTTGCTTTTTCTGCTGCTATTCCAACTATATTCATCCAATGGCCTGTTGGAGAGAACTTTTTTGCTGTAAACATTACATGCCCATTAACGATCGTCTTGCTGCCCAGGTCGTCCCAGAACATGGCAATGTGCTTTTGTTCATCTGTTAAGCTATCCCCTGCATTTTTAACGGCAAGTACTTCCTGGTAAAATTTACTTGTTTTGTCGTTCATATTAAACGACGGTGGCCTGGGTGGCATGAACTGGCTGGCACTATCCATAACCATGGGCCTTATTTTATTCCAGTTTGGTTCAAGTGCCTGCAGGTATGCCGGCGGGGTTGGCACCCACCTGCCCTCTTCATTGGTAATAGTATATTTTGTTGCCGTACGTGTTTCTGCATAATTGTCTTTCTTACTCCACCGCAAAATGTGGTTTGCTACAGAATCGGCAAGGTGATTGCTTGCCAATTTAACCGCATCCGGCATGCCGGATACTTTTACAAGCGAATCCAGCATCGCTGTATATGTTTTCATACTTCCGCTTGGGAAAGTAACAGCTTCCCCAACTTTACAATATGCTAACAGGGAAGCATAGTGGAAATTCACCCGGGTTGTATCCAGCCGGGGCAATGCTGGTAAATGTTTAATATAACCGGTCAATGACGCATATCGTTTGTCCCAAATAGCTATCGTTTCGTATGCTGCAATATTGGCATATGCGTAATTTCTGCTGGCAATGATCGGCGGAAAATTATTTTGCATAACCACGTTGTTCAGCTCCTTTACCGTTTTTGCATACAGCAGCGGATCATTAAACACATTGTTATATGACTTATCCTCGCTATTGCAACTGCATACAACAATAAGCACCGAAAACAGGATTGTATTTTTTAGTCTGTTATAAAGCATCATTGTAAATATGAATCTGGCGGTCGTATTATTTTTGACCGTTCGTTTTATAAAATAATAGTTTATCGTTATTTCTTGCTATTACAAGCCTGGGGCTTCCCGTTTTGCTTTGAATCCATTTAAGGTCTCTTACCTCTCCATCTAATAATGGAATATTGCCTTCGGTCCTGATTTGTCCCGTGCCTTTTTCAAAAGAAAACACAGTTGGTTGTAACGCGTCATATTCACCTTCATAAGGTATCACACCATAAAAATTTCCGGCAGCCAGGAAACCCTGTTTGCCGGTTAATGGAAAAGTTGAAAAAGAAAATACCGGTGCCAGCTGGCATTCTGCTGGTAACTCTTTTTTTGTGAACCCGCCTTTACCGTTATTAATAAAACAACTGGAACTTAGTGTTTCTGCCTGTAATTCCGCATAATCTTTAAACAGGTCGAAAAACATAAATTGCACCGTTTTGCCGGCTACTTCACCATAAGTGAGGTAATGTTTTTTCAGAACAGGCAAAGACCTTTCCAGTTCATCTTTGCACAGAAAAGAATATTCCGCTCCATTGATCGTATATGCCATCACCTGTTCCAGTGATCCATTATTGTCAAAGTCTTTCACATACAATTTTAACGGGCCGTTTTTGCCGGCATATAATTTCGTATTGTGGCCCCAGTTTCCTGCCAGTAAATCATCATATCCATCTCCGTTTATATCTGCCTTCTGAATGGTTTGCCACAAACCAGTTGATTGTGGCAGGTTGGTTAATTTAAATGTTCCTTTCTGATTAATGAATATTTTAACTGGCATCCATTCTCCGGTTACTGCCAGGTCTTGCCAACCATCCCGGTTAATATCAATGAAAGTTGCGCTGGTAACCATTCCAAGGTTTTCCAGTTTTATTACCTGGGAAGTTGCCAGGGTAAACATACCTTTCCCATCATTCAGCAATAGGTAAGAAGGTTGGGCGATGCCATATTTCTGAGCATCTGCCAATCCGCCTACGAAGAGGTCTGTATCACCATCATTGTCTATATCAGCAGCGCTTACACATGATTTGTTTTTATATAAAGCCGGGATATTGTTCACTGCCGGTATAAAATGCCCCTTCCCGTCATTCATATAAAAATGATCTGCAAGGTTCGGGTCTGCATCTGTATACTGATTACCTCCGCTCACAACATACAGGTCTGGATATGTATCATTGTTTGCATCAAAGAAAACTGCGTCTACCCCTTCGCTTTGGATTGACTGATTGAATACTGCTGTATCAATGGAAGAAAATTTCCCGGCAGCGTTCTGAATCTTCAGTTGTGCAGCCTGGCCGGAAGCGCCACATACAAAGAAATCATCCAGGCCGTCTTTATTAACATCTGCTACGGCTATTTTGGGGCCACGTGTTGAAAGCTGGTGCGGAATGAGGTATTGGTTATTGTAATCAAGGAAATTATTCTCCGTGTGTTTCCAATCTACAGCTGCCTGCAGGTTTACATTTTCCACCAGTGGTTTTGCTGGAGGAAAATAATCGTTGTAGTTGAATTTTCCGCCGGCACTTTTTTGATTTAGTTCCAGGCGCCCGATAGCTGGTGTGTTCTTCAATACCTGGTAACGCTGATCGGGCCAAACAACCAGCATGCTGTCGATGTATTTTAATGTATCCAGACCAACATGTACCCTGGCTTCACCGGAAGACTGAAAACCGCGGGTGAGCATCAGTTGATTATACTGAATTTTACCTCCTGCATACACCCATAATTTTGCACCTATGCCAAAAGTATTGGCGTTATCTCCTTTAAACGAAATGTTCATCATTGTTTTAAAGGGTGCATTATTTTTTAAAATAATGGCCGGGGCATTGATGCTATTTATGACCACATCCAGGTTTCCGTCATTATCAAGATCGGCATAAGAAGACCCGGTAAAATAACCTTTCATGTCACCGGTTCCCCAATCCTGGCTAACATCTTTAAAACTGATGCCTCCTTCGTTTCTGAAAAAATACGGGTGCGAACTTCCGTCGGGCATGCTTTTAATAGCAACCTCATCATACTTGTCTGTTTGCTGTCTTCCTTTTCTCATATCCAGGTCTGACACAAATCTTATATAATCAAGGTCAACCGGTCTTTTAACTATACCACTTGATATAAAAAGGTCTTTATTTCCATCATTGTCAAAATCGGCAAACAAGGGCGCCCAGCTCCAGTCGGTTGCAGATATACCAGATTGCAGGGCTGTTTCACTGAAGCTTGTTCCATTTCCATTATTTCGTTGAAGGCAATTCTTTGAATACTGTTTCTGAAACCCATTTGTTTCCAGTTTCAATTTATAAATATCTGCATTCTCATCACTGCCGTATGTTTTAAGGTATTTTTCTTCGGGAGGTAACATATCAACGGTTACAATATCCATCTGTCCGTCGTTGTTAAAATCAGCAATGTCATTACCCATGCTGAAGCGGCTGTAATGTTTAAAATGTGCTGCACCGCTTTCTGTAAAACT
>JAGPDJ010000182.1 GCA_018057635.1 Ferruginibacter sp.
CCCATAAGCATACTGAAAACACCATCAGCGTTTGTCAGGCTGTCGATGGTTACCTGCTTTAAATTACGGGTTGCCGGGTTCATGGTTGTTTCCCACAATTGTTCTGCATTCATTTCTCCCAAACCTTTGTAACGTTGTGTGTTTACACTCTCGTCTTTCCCCTGCCCGTATAATTTGATCAAAGCTTTACGTTCCTCATCGTTCCAGGCATATTGCTGTTCTTTTCCTTTCTTAACAAGATACAATGGTGGTTGTGCAATATAAACATTACCCTGCTCTACCAATTCCTTCATATAGCGGAAAATAAAGGTCAGGATCAAGGTGGCAATATGGCTTCCATCCACATCCGCATCCGTCATAATGATCAGTTTGTGATAACGGAGTTTTGAAATATCCAGCGCTTTTGCATCTTCTGCCGTTCCTATTTTAACACCCAGTGCAGTGAACATATTCCTGATCTCTTCATTATCATAGATCTTATGTTCCATCGCTTTTTCCACATTCAGGATCTTACCACGAAGTGGCAAAATAGCCTGGAAACTCCTGTCACGGCCTTGTTTTGCCGTACCGCCTGCCGAATCTCCCTCCACCAGGAATAACTCACATTTTCCCGGGTCTTTATCGGAACAATCTGCCAGTTTACCCGGTAAGCCACCTCCTACTAATACACTTTTGCGTTGTACCATATCCCGCGCCCTTTTTGCTGCGGCCCTGGCTTGTGCAGCCAGGATTACTTTTTGAATGATAGTTTTGGCATCTTTCGGATTCTCTTCCAGGTATGCTTCAAGCACCCGGCTGAGGGTTGTATCTACTATTCCCATCACCTCGCTGTTACCCAGTTTTGTTTTGGTCTGACCTTCAAACTGCGGTTCAGGAACTTTCACAGAAATAATTGCGGATATGCCTTCCCGAAAGTCATCACCTTCAATGGCTACTTTAGCCTTTTCAAACATCCCCTGTTTTTCTCCGTAGCTTTTAAAAACACGGGTGATGGAACGGCGGAATCCGGCAACGTGTGTTCCACCTTCAATGGTATTGATATTGTTCACATAGCTGAAGATATGTTCCTGGTAACTGGCATTGTAAACCATCGCAACTTCTACTGCCACATTGCTTTTTTCATCGTACCCATCACAATAAATGGTTGTTGGAATCAATGCTGGCCTGTTGGCATTCTTATCAATCAGTTCCACAAACTCCACGATACCGCCTTCACTGTAAAAAGTTTTTGTGTAATGCTTTCCATGATCATCGGTTTCCCTGAGATCGTTCAGAATAATGGTGATCTTCCTGTTTAAAAAAGCCAGTTCACGCAAACGGCCTTCCAGTATTTCTTTGCTGTACATCGTTGTGGTAAAAATGGTATCATCGGGCCAGAACTGAACCCTGGTACCTGTTACTTCACTTTTACCCGTTTCCCTTACCGGGTATTGAGGTATCCCTTTTTTATATTCCTGTTCAAAAGATTTCCCTTCGCGGTTTACCCATACATGTAAATCTTTACTAAGCGCATTCACACAACTTACTCCTACACCATGTAAACCACCGGAAACTTTGTAAGAACCTTTATCGAATTTACCACCGGCATGTAATACGGTCATTACAACTTCCAGTGCACTCCTGTTCTCTTTTGTATGCATACCAGTAGGAATACCACGGCCATCATCCTGAACAGTGATGGAATTATCCTCATTAATGGTAACGGTTATGTTCTTACAATGACCCGCTAATGCTTCGTCAATTGAATTATCAACTACTTCATAAACCAGGTGGTGAAGTCCCTTTACACTGATATCCCCGATATACATCGCCGGCCTTTTACGAACTGCTTCCAGGCCTTCTAAAACCTGAATACTGTCTGCGCCATAGGAAGCATTGGCCAGGGAAACTAATTCTGCTGCTGTACTCATAAAATGTATAAAATCTCCTTATTTGATTAAATAAAATTTTTGTTTTCCGGTTGACAAAAAAATGAAACAGGCTCTATAAAAGCTATCCCCTTTTTCCTTAAAAAAAAGCCATCTTTCCAGTATTTTTTTGAAATAAAAAAACCGGCCTGGGAATTCCTGCAAATGTAACGAAAATCAGGGGTTCCATTACATAAAATATTGTTTATTTTGATGGCTTTTTAGGCTGTATTTTTTGTAATGTTTCAAAATCAGGATATCCACAAGTTGTTAATAATTTAATTGGGAAATCTTTCCTATATTTGCATCGAAATATTTCAATGAATCAGGAAACAGACATATTAGCACTTTCAAAAAAACAACCGGTTTTACTGGAAGAAATGGAGGTTTTGCAGGATATTACCCGGAATGTTCCCGGATCGGTCAGCTATGCTATTAAACGTTACCGGAAATTGCCGCAATGGAGCATGGAAGATACCGGGATACTGGTATATAATTACACAAAGAACATTGCGAGCGAAAATTCACTGGAATTGAAATTCTGTGTGAGTGGTAATGTTTATTGCCGCAAGAAACAAACAGAATGTGATTTTTGCAACCTGAACACTTCAAAAGGATGCATTGAAAAAGTTGACAGCGTGGATGTGCTGAGTTTCAGTTTTTCACCAGCATACCTGCACCAGTTTGCCAAAGCAAATAAATCACCATTAAGTCTCACCGATAGTGTATTGTCATTCAGGCATGTTACTTCCTTTTCTAAAATATTACCGCTTTGTGGCAAAACCAGGATGGCCATTGAAGCATTGCTGAACCATACTTATACTGATACACTCGAGAATATTTTCATCAATGCACAAACGCAGATACTGCTTTTATACAGCATGGATTGTATGCTTGGTGAAAAAGTTGAAACTCCTTTTGCCTGTAAATTCCTTGCCAATGAAGCAGATCGTGAAAAGATCATCAAAGCAAGGGAAATATTATTGAAACATATTGGCGAACCCATCACCATCAAAGCGCTTAGCCGTAAAGTAGCCATCAACGAATGTTATTTAAAAAAAGGGTTCAAGGAAATATTCGGAACCACCATCTTTGATTTTTACCAGGGCCAGCGCATGGAACATGCCAAATACCTGCTATACGATAAAGGACTCAGTGTTACAGAGGTTTCCATGTTGCTTGGTTATTCATCCATCTCTCATTTCAGCACAGCCTTTAAGAAACATACAGGCATCAAGCCTTGTGAATTGCTGTTGCGTTAACAGATCTGTACTTATTTGCTTTAATTCAGGTTTTTCTAAATTTTTATTCCTCAAAACAGAAAATGTTTTCTTACGCTTGCTAACAAGTGTCTCTGCTCTTAATAATTTTTCCAATATAAAAATTGATCCTCATCAGCTATGGCTATGATTGTTTAACGTTTATATGTCACCGTTTTGTAAAAAAATCTGTTAATTACGATATCGTCCACATGATGACAATTCTGTGATAATTCTGATATGCTCATAAAACATCTTTGCGTTCTAAATATCAGATTTGAAAAAAACATTCATCATAATAAGTATTCATTTTTTATCATCAAACGTAATTGCTCAGTTAAAACCTTTCAAGGATACATTATTCAGTAAGGAATTAAATGAGGTGATTATAACCGCCACCAGAAACGAACGCAAACTTGGCAATGTAGCCGTGCCGGTTAATATCATTTCACAAAAAAATATACAACAGGCCGGTTCTTTAAGATTAAAAGATATTCTGCAGGAACAACCCGGGTTATTTTTAACAAGCGGTTTTGGAGTTGGCGTTCAAATGCAGGGCCTTAACCCGGATTATACATTAATCCTCATTGATGGTGAACCACTAACCGGCAGAACTTCAGGCGTACTTGACCTGAACCGTGTAACAACCGGTAATATTAAAAAAATAGAAATCGTGAAAGGGCCATCATCCAGTTTGTATGGATCTGAAGCGCTGGCCGGCGTAATAAACATCATTACAGATAAATCTTATGAAAAAAAATTAAACATCGCTGCCCGTTATGGTACATACAACAGCCTCGACGCCAACATCACTGCTGCCGGCAGGGTTGGAAAAGCCGGAATAAATATTTTTTTCAATCAATACAATACCGATGGTTACAGCATCAGGCCTTTCAGTGTGGAGCGTTCCAAATTACCAGTCAGCAGGTCAACTCCCCAACTTCAATTCAATTACCCTTTCAGTAATAAGACAAGTTTTAATTTATCATTGCGTTACAATTATGAGCATATAAAAAATGAACTGGCTGTATCCAACAACGGCCAGGTCACTTACTCCAATGGCAGGGAGATCAACAAAGACCTCAACATCACACCAACGGTTACGCATACCTTCTCAGATAAATTAAAAACATCCTTACGCCTCTATGCCAACCGTTTTGAAGGTTCGCAAAAACTTGAAACCTCTGTTGGACAGGGTTACGATGACTATTTTCTGCAAAGATTTTACAGGGCAGAAAACCAGACAGATTATACACTCAATAAAAACCTGTTATTTGTAGCTGGTATAGGTTATATAAAAGAATTTGTGAATTCATCCAGGTATGATGATAAGAACAGCAGGAAGGAAAATGAAGTAAAATACGGGTTTATCCAGGCTGAATGGCAGGCATTGAAAAAATTAACACTTATCGGCGGATTCAGGTACGATGACAACAAATTATATGCATCAGCATTCAGCCCTAAAATAGCAGGTAAACTAACGGTTAATAACAGGTTAAGTTTCCAGGCTTCTTACGGAAAAGGATTTAAAGCTCCTGATTTCAGGCAGCTGTACCTGAATTTCACCAATACCAGTGCTGGCAGTTATTCTGTTTTCGGAGCACTGGAAGCACAACGGATCATCCGGTTAATGGACAATGCCGGGCTCATAAAACAATACGAAGAAGATTTTAACAGGCTTCAAACACTGCGGCCGGAATATTCTAATGGCTTCAATGCCGGATTCACCATTTTCCCGGTTAGTAATATACAATGGCAGGTAAATTTTTTCAGAAATGACATCAAAGACCTGATTGAATCAAGACTGGTTGCAACCCGCCAGGATAATACCCAGATATTCAGTTATGTAAATATTCAAAGAGCATTTACACAGGGAATAGAAACAAATATCAAGTATATCATCACTCCATCATTTATCCTGAACGCCGGTTATCAATACTTACAAACTGCCGATAAAGATGAACTGAAAAAGATAAAAGCAGGTAATTTTTACTACACAAGAGACCAGAATAATTTCAGTGTGCTGTTGAAAAAAAGTGATTACCTGGGCCTGCCCAACAGGAGCCCGCACATGGCAACCCTGAAATTATCTTATGAACCGGCCACTCAATCCTGGTTTGCCAATGTAAGAGCAACATACCGCAGCAAATGGGTGGTTTTCGACAAAGATGGCAATGGCATCTATAATAAACAAGATGAATTTGCAAAAGGTTTTGTACAACTCAGCAGCAGTATTGGAACCAATTTAAAATACGGTTTCCGCATACAGGCCGGAGCAGATAATATCCTTGACCATGTTGATATAAATAATCTTCCAAATGCACCTGGACGCACTTTCTTTACAACATTAGCATACACCTATAAAAAAATAAAACAACCAACTAAAAATTTAAACTGATGAAAAAAATGAAATTCACATTAACCGGAATACTTGCTGCAGGAATATTATTATTTGCATCCTGCAAAAAAGACGATGCAACTGTTACCATTGATAAAACAAATGACGGTACATTTAAAGTTTTTACAGAAGGAAAAATCAC
>JAGPDJ010000183.1 GCA_018057635.1 Ferruginibacter sp.
GGGTAAGGATATAGGCCGTCTTTTTATCCGGCTTCACCCATGATTTATTTTTATTAAAAAAACAATACACTTTTATATCCAGCTGCCCGTTTTGCCCTGATGCGTGCATACTGGCAGAATAACCAAACCCCGACATGGTGATAGCCGCTGTTATGCCAGCTTCAACCGGCTTGCCTTTAAAATCTCCCCAAACCAGTTTACTTGCCGGCTTGTAATAAATTACATCAGCCGGGGAAAGAGACGTTTGCTCGGTCCATTGTACATTGGTTCTTACCTGGGCGTGCAGGTTACCTGATATCAGTAAAACAAATATGATTGAAAACAATTTCATAAATAGGTATATTTTCCTCATCAAAAGAAACGTCATTCATTCAATTAAAATATTAATGAAAACACATTTATAAAAAACTTAACAAGGCATTTCTTTTACATTACCTGCCAAGCCGGCTGTTTATTGCCGCAACAATTGAACTGATATCCTGGTTTTCCATGCATTTAAAATGCTCCATCGGGCATTTATGGTAACCGATCTTGCTGCATGGCCGGCAGGAAATTCCATTTACTTCCATCACATCATATTGTTGTTTCATTTGGCTTCCAAAATAAGGATACATGCCAAAAACCGGTGCTGTATTGCCCCAGATAGAAATGATGGGCTTTTGCAATGCAGCTGCAATGTGCATTAAGCCTGTATCATGAGAAACCACCAGCTTTGATTGTCTCAACAGGTCTGCAGATTCGTTTAAATTAAATTTACCACAGGCATTGTAAATTTTCACCGGGTCAACAGAAGCTATCATTTCTGCGTTAACACTATCTTCCAGCCCTCCCAATAACATAATGGGATGATCAATTTTTTTACACAATTCCTGTAATTTATGAACGGGAAGTTTTTTTGTTTCATAAGTAGCACCAATTACTATAGAAATAAAACCTGCAGAATGAGAAGTTGGTATATCATGTTCCCTTACCATATCTTTTGCAGGGATGAAATACTCCAGTCCCAAACCATCATCAGTAACACCAAGCGGCGCAACAGTATCCAGGCTCCTTTTTGTAATATGAGCGTCTGGCATAATATTGATATTGAGATTCGTCAGTAAAAATTTTTCAACATTCAGTTTTTTTATGCTGAAGGATTTTTTTTTCAAAGCTCTTTTGATTCGGTAGCTCCTTGTATTATTATGCAGGTCAACCACATAATCATATTGTTCCAGCTTCAAATTTTCAATAACGGCAGCCAGGTCATTTTCCAGGTAATAAAACTTATCTATATTATGATTATGTGCTGTAACAATTTTATAACTGCTTTTGGTTACAAAATGTACTTCTGCATCTGGTATTTGATTTTTAATACAACGAAATACCGGTGTTGTTAAAACAATATCACCAATTGAAGAAAACCGTATAACTAATATTTTAGGCAAAATTAAAAACAGTTTTATGATTCAACATAATTCAGGTCTTTCCCGAAAGTTTCTTCAATGAACAAAGCTGCCGTGATTGTTATCAGCATAATGATAATAGCAGTTATCCAGCCACCGGTATAATAATCAGTCAGGTTTCTCAATGCTTTAAACAATGGCAAAATGAATATGGCAAGCATTCCTCTAACCATATTGGGAATGGTGGTAGCAGCTGTGGCCCGCAGGTTTGTACCAAATTGTTCTGCAGCCATGGTAACAAAAATTGCCCAGAACCCGGTTCCAAAACCCAGCCCTGCACAGATCCAATACATCCGGTTTGCAGATCCGCCCCATTGTATGGTAAAAAAGAGGATCATAAAAACTACCGTTATACCATAAAACAGGAACAATGCCTTTTTCCTGCTTTTGAACCATTGACTGATGAGCCCTATTAAAATATCACCGATTGAAATGGCAGCGTATGCAAACATAATTGCCTTACCCGGATCAATTTTTTCAGTAATGCCCATCTTCTCACCAAATTCACCTGAAAAGGTAACGAGTACGCCTATGACAAACCAGGTGGGTAACCCAATGAAAATATTGAGCAAATATCGTTTTAGCCTGTTCTTATTTGTAAAAAGCATGAAGAAATTTCCACGCTTCACGTTCATGTTTTTTACATCATGGAACATACCCGATTCAAAAACAGAAATACGAAGTACCAATAATAATAAACCCAATCCGCCACCGATAAAATAACAGGTACGCCAGTCGAAATTCTGTTTCATGATAAATGCAACCACTGCACCTGTAAGTCCGATACCAGCAACCAAAGAAGTTGCCACACCTCTTTTTTCTTTTGAAGTAAGTTCAGATACCAGTGTTATTCCGGCACCCAATTCGCCGGCCAAACCCAGCCCGGCTATGAACCGTATCAGTTTATACTGTTCTACGTTTTGAACAAATCCGTTGGCTATATTAGCAACTGAATACAAAATAATTGATCCGAATAAAACACTCAATCTGCCTTTCCTGTCGCCCATTACACCCCAAATGATTCCACCGATCAACAGCCCGGCCATTTGCCAGATAATAATACTTTCTCCGTCTGTGGTTATCTGCTCTTTTGACAATCCCAATGATTGCAGGCTGGGCACCCGGATGATGCTGAACAAAAGCAGGTCATAAATATCTACAAAATAACCAAGCGCAGCTACCAGCACTGCAACACTGAAAATTGAATGTGAAGATTTATGCATATTCACTTTTATGTAGAAGGCTGTGTTTTCTTTTTACCAAAGAATAATTTTATGAAGACAGGTGCAGTTGTTACAAGAACAATTCCAATGACTATAATTTCCAGGTGCTTTTCAAGGTCGAGGCCGAATTGTTGTTTGGTAAAAGCATTTAAATAATGGCCAATGAAAAGCATAGAAGTAACCCAGGCGATGCATCCAATTATATTATAAAAGCTGAACTTCTTTTTATCCATATTTACTATACCGGCAACAATGGGTGCAAATGTGCGTATGAAAGGCAGGAACCTGGCAAAAACGATGGCACCACCACCATGTTTTTCGTAAAAATCTTTTGCCTGGTAAAGGTATTTTTTCTTGAAGAGCAACCGGTCTTTCCAGTTAAACATGGCCGGGCCTACTTTACGGCCGGTCATATATCCAACAGTATTGCCAAGAACACCTGCTATGATACACATGCCAGAAATAATGAGCAGGTTAAAAAAATCATTGCCGGTGTTCAGTGAAATTGAATCAACCAAAGGTGTACTTAATATGCCTGCAACAAATAAAAGGGAATCGCCCGGGAAAAAGAAACCAATGAACAATCCGGTTTCTGCAAAAATGATTATGAGTAATAACCATATACCGCCATATAAAATGTAAAACATGGGAGTCAGCAGGTCTGTCCAGCTGAATTCCTTATTCATCAATACCTCTTTCCCCTGCCTGATTTCGTTTACCGAAGCTCTTTGAACACTATAACCTTCTTTTGTGATGGTTATAGAATCAGTACCTGCTGCAAGGATAGACACACTCCCATCTTTGCCTGAAGTATATATAACATTATTGACATCAATCGTTGCATCTGCAACCTGCTGTTTATATTGATTTAATAAATTTACCCTGATAGAATCCTGTGCTGATGCACCAAACATACATGCAGAAAAAAAAAGAAAAATAAAAACCTGTTTCATAAATATTTATTAGCTATTTATTCAAATTGACCAAAACTATTAATCTTCCAGTTCACCTTCCCATTTACTCACCACGGCAGTGGCTATACTATTTCCAACAACGTTTGTTGCACTGCGGCCCATGTCAAGTAACGGATCTATTCCCAATAACAATGCAATACCTGCCTCCGGAATATTAAAAGTTGCCAGGGTTCCTGCAATAACAACAAGAGAAGCGCGTGGAACACCTGCAATTCCTTTACTGGTTAACATCAACACCAGTAACATGCTAACCTGGGTGGCAATATCAAGGTGAATACCAAAACTCTGGGCAATAAATATGGAAGCAAATGTCATGTACATCATACTGCCATCGAGGTTAAAGGAATATCCAAGCGGCAATACAAAACTTACGATCTTGTCTTTACAGCCAAAACGTTCCAGTTCCATCATAGTTTTGGGAAATGCCGCTTCACTGCTGGAAGTACTGAATGCCAGCAAGATCGGATCTTTTATTCTTTTTATGAGTGTAAAAACACGTCCTTTTAAAACTACAAAACCAGCCATTATCAACAACATCCAAAGTAAAGCAAGCCCAAAATAAAATTCACCTATAAAAATTGAATATGTTTTCAAAATACCTAAACCCTGTTTGGCAATGATCGCTGTCATTGCGCCAAAAACGGCCACAGGTGCAAATTTCATTACGTAGCCGGTTACTTTAAGGATGATATGAGCAATTGCATCCAGGGCTTTAATTACAGGATGTGCAATTTCTCCCAATGCTGCTGCAGCCACACCAAAGAACAATGAAAATACCACTATCTGGAGTATTTCATTTTTTGCCATCGCTTCTACAAAGCTTGCCGGGAAAACATGGTAGAAAAAGTCTTTCAGGGATAAAGCTGCTTTGTCAATACCCAGGTTGGAAACATTATCAGGCAAGGGTAAATTCATAGCGCTTCCCGGCTGGAACAAATTTACCAAAACCATTCCAAGCAAGAGGCTCATGAGTGATGCACTGATAAACCACAATAGCGTTTTCCCTCCTATCCTGCCTACGGCCTGGATATCGCCAAGCTTTGCAACACCAACAACCAGTGTGGTAAATACCAGCGGCGCAACGATCATTTTTATCAGCCTGATGAAGATATCTGCCAGTAAACTAAACCATTCCAGTTTCTTATCCCTTGATTTGAGGCTTTCAGATTTTTGTACATCAACCAGATCTTTTTCTTTCAACAGGGCTTTATAACCGGCATTGGAAGTATCCAGCAGCAATGCGATCCTGCTGTTTATGTTTTTTATTGAATCAGAATACAGCAGAATTTCACCGGCACGGGAAGTACTTGTATTAATATCCAGAACAGCTCTTTCAGCAGCTTTCTTTTTAAGCGTTACTTCTTCTTTTTGTTTGTTGAGTGCATTAAAAGCAAGGCTGTCTTCAGGTAGTTCAAACAATTTCATTTTATCCCTCAGTATCTTCTGTTGCAAATCTGCATTCATGATTCGAATGTTCTCAGTGCCAACATATTGTTTGTTTAAAATAAACCCTGCCAGGATGCCAAGCACCAAAGCAATGCCAATGTATAAGGTAAGCCTGCTCTTTTTGGATTTCACCTCCACCATATTAGAAAATTAGATTCGCAATATATGATTTTAAGCTTGTTATGCACAAACCGCTTTGCAAAAATGTATCAATGGTTGCTATAATAAAATTATATTGCTTATTTTTCCATTACTTTTTAATTAAAAACCAACTAACTGTATGAGTTTATTTGTAAGAAAACCAATGGCGGCCTTAATGAATGAAGCGGGCGAAACTGGTAGCCATACGCTTAAAAGAACACTGGGTGCCGGTGGCCTGGTTGCATTGGGTATTGGTGCCATCATAGGTGCAGGCTTGTTTTCTATAACAGGTATGGCTGCAGCCAATCATGCTGGTCCGGCTATTACAATTTCATTTGTTGTTGCAGCATTAGGCTGTTTATTTGCCGGTTTATGTTATGCAGAATTTGCTTCCATGATACCTGTTGCAGGAAGTGCTTATACTTATTCTTATGCAAC